>NZ_LFRE01000053.1:0-989 GCF_001077515.1 Acinetobacter sp. VT 511
TATGTAGTTGCATATTTCAGACTACTGGCAGCGTATTGATCGAGTAGTTAAGGTTGGGAAGTCCAATAACGGTCTTCGGTCTTCGGTCTTCTAGCATGATAAATTTAAGTGGGGAAAGTGTCGGAGGCAAACTGCCCTCGGGCAGGACAAGTACAGAGTTCGTTTTGGTAAGAAACAGCGAATCGTGATCAAAGCGAGAATTCGGTAACGCCTTTTTTGGAGGCATATTTCAGCGTGTAGCTTCCTTCTATACCGTATGGCATCGTAGCGATTTGGATACGGGTGTAATCCAGCCGACTCTCCCTCAGCACTTTTTTAATTAGCGCTATGCTCCGATCTTCGTCCGTTACCACACAGAAAATGTTCATTACATATTCCTTAGGATCAGCCATACGGCTACCCAGATCACATCCATCCACCTCTCCCAAATCGGCCTGGGTTAGAACGGTTTCCAGATATTCCATCACCTTTTCCTTCAACCATTAATATATCCAGAAACAGATACGTGACCTTGCCCTCTGCATCGGTGCGGAACCCCATCTGATGTGTCCCTCCGACCTCCTGGAATAAATTCACGCCAATCGGAGTATATACTTGCTGATCTGCACCACTTCCAATAAACAGTCGGTTATCCGAAACCTCAATATTGATTTGAGTCAGAAAACTGAAAAACTTATCGATCTTCGTGTGATTACGACGGGTAAATTGATAAGAGCCTGCATATTTTTCCAGAGACTCCCCTAATTCAATAGAAGCTTCATTAGGCTGCTTAGTTGCATGTACAGGATAGTATCGGTCAAAAAAGGCTTGCGCCAACCCTTCTGCTGCCGTTCCGCCTTCCCCTCCACTATAGGAAACAAAGATGCCCACTTTTTTGTCCGGTACAAGATAAAGCGCTGTATTAAACAGCTCATCGGCCCCTCCATGAGAGATCACACGCAACCCATTCATATTCAACTCGTAAAAGCCCAGATCCATGGCGGGTAAAC
>NZ_LFRE01000054.1:0-30228 GCF_001077515.1 Acinetobacter sp. VT 511
TGAAGGTTTTCAGGCTGCCAAATACATGCTCAATTCCGATTCTTCTTTTATTGATTTCTTGATTATAGATTTTCAATTCAGGATCCAATTTACAGTGTCTTTTGGCTTTTAATGGCAACAGGCTATTCGGATACAACACATAAATCCCCTGATAGCCTTTATCTGCAAGGATAAAAGCCCCAAAAGGAATCTGGTTTAAATTGCGTTTGAACAACTCGAAATCATGCACTGCACCGCGACTGGTACATAAACTCAGAATTTGCTGAGTTTTGTAGTGAATCATGGCCTGTACTTTAAAGGTATGGGGCTTTTTCTTGCCGCTATAGCTTTTCTTCTGTTTTTTTAGGCCTTTGGATTGGAATTTCCGTGGCATCCACGATCACAACATTCCAGTCGATGCCTTCGCCCTCGGGTAAATCTTTGGGTAAATTAAACAGATTGGACCGAATTAGGCAGTCTTCAACATGACGGACAATTCTTGAGGCTGTGGGCTCTG
This sequence comes from Acinetobacter sp. VT 511, assembly GCF_001077515.1. Classification (NCBI taxonomy): domain Bacteria; kingdom Pseudomonadati; phylum Pseudomonadota; class Gammaproteobacteria; order Moraxellales; family Moraxellaceae; genus Acinetobacter; species Acinetobacter sp. VT 511. The sequence goes on from NZ_LFRE01000054.1 coordinate 497, forward strand.
AAACCCCGTAACTCGTCGCAACGTGAAATAAGGTTCGGTATTCCCGCCAATAGCTCAGACAGAGCAGAACCTGATCCTCCAGGCTTAACTTGGGCGGTCTGCCTTTGGCAGAGACATGCTTCTGCAATTGCTCAACCATCAAATAGAAAGTTGACCATGAGATGCCTGTGTATCGCTTGAACTGAGGATCAGAAAGCTTGTTTGAATCGATGTATTTCATCCGCAGATTATGCACGAATGCTAAGAAATCCGGAGTGCAAATATTAACCAAAAAGAAGATCGTTTTTTGATTTATGAAAGAGATCTAATAAATAGTTCTTATTACAGATTTTGCAATTACACTATTTCCCTTTACAGGAACGTCTTAAATAGCACTCTCCCATGCTTCACACTAGGCAGAATCCGTAATCTGCTCAAGAAAGCAACTATAAAAAGTTTAAACAATTTTTCACAAGTCGTATTTCTTAAAGAAACTAGCTCCGCATCAGTAAATCATAAAAGTAGATTTTACCCCTTAATATTATTAATGGATCCAATTTATACTTTTATTGTACATTTTGTATTGACTATTCGCATCAATAGTCATAAATTGGATCCAATTGATAAGGAGATCAGAATATGTTCATTAAAAATGCTTGGTATGTGGCAGCGCGTCCTGAAGAAGTTATGGAAAAGCCATTAGGTCGTCAGATCTGTGGTGAAAAGATGGTGTTTTATCGTGGTAAAGAAAATAAGGTCTATGCAGTAGAAGACTTCTGCCCACATCGCGGTGCTCCACTATCTTTAGGCTTTGTAGAGGATGGCAATCTGGTTTGTGGTTATCACGGCTTAGTTATGGGCTGTGATGGCAAGACAGTTGCTATGCCTGGACAGCGTGTTCGTGGTTTTCCATGTAACAAGAATTTCAGTGTAATAGAGAAATTCGGTTTTATCTGGGTGTGGCCAGGTGACCAGTCACTTGCAAGTGAAGATCAGTTACCTGAACTTGAATGGGCAGAGAATCCTGAATGGGCATATGGTGGCGGATTGTTCCACATCAATTGCGATTATCGCCTGATGATTGACAACCTGATGGATCTTACTCATGAAACTTATGTTCACTCAGCCAGTATTGGACAAAAAGAAATTGATGAAGCAGCACCTACTACTCGTATAGATGGGGATCATGTTATTACAGAACGTCATATGGAAAATATCTATGCACCTCCATTTTGGCAAATGGCATTAAGAGGCAACAATCTGGCGGATGATGTTCCGGTAGACCGCTGGCAGATCTGTCATTTCTTTGCGCCAAGTAATGTTCATATTGAAGTTGGCGTAGCACATGCAGGTAAAGGTGGCTATCAGGCAGCTGCCGAGCATAAAGTATCTTCTATTGTGGTGGACTTTATTACGCCTGAAACAGAAACCTCTCACTGGTATTTCTGGGGTATGGCCCGTCACTTCCAGCCAGAGAATGCGGAACTGACAGATCGGATCCGTGAAGGTCAAGGCAAGATTTTCTCTGAAGATCTGGACATGCTGGAACAGCAACAACAAAACCTGCTCCGCTACCCTGATCGCAAGTTGCTGATGCTGAATATTGATGCAGGCGGAGTGCAAGCGCGCAAAGTGATTGATCGTCTGATTAGCCAAGAACAGGTTAACGAGATTGCAGGCAAAGAGCAGATTCCGTCAGTCACGCTTGGTTAAATAGTTAAAGTTTTAGAACAGTATTTTGATTTTTTAAATTTTAGGAGCGGCACTCACATGGAAGTGACCATTCATCAGATCCATCAACACAATTCTCAAATAAATTCATTTGAGCTCATGAGTTGTAATGGGGAGCCTCTACCTCCTTTTAAAGCAGGTGCTCATATTGATGTACATATAGGCGAAGGCTTAATTCGCCAATACTCACTGGCGAATTGCAGTAGTGAGCAGCATCGTTACGTGATTGGTGTACTGAATGATCCCAACTCGCGTGGTGGCTCACGCTTTATGCATGAACAGTTACAGGTGGGGCAACGCATTCAGATTAGTGAACCCCGTAACCTGTTTGAGTTGAATACAGAGCTTGAACATGCAGTCCTATGTGCAGGCGGGATTGGGATTACACCGATTCTGGCAATGGCCAAAGAGTTAAAACGACTGAACAAATCTTTCAAGCTGTTTTACTTTGTTAAAACCCGTTCGGCAGTGGCTTTTCATGAAGATCTCAATCTTCTCGGTGATTCAGTTCATCTGCACATTGATGATGAAGCCGCCACACATTGCAACTTACTAAGTGCGCTTGCTCAGTCTGACTTAGCACATCATGTTTATGTATGTGGTCCACAAGGCTTCATGGATTTTGTGATTCAGACAGCACAACAGCAATCCTGGCCTGAGACGCATATTCATAAAGAACACTTTAGTGCACCAACAATTGATACTAGTGAAGATGGTAGTTTCACTATTAAAGTTCAAAAAACCGGCCAACTGATCCATGTTGCACAAGACCAAACAGCTGTACAAGCACTTGAAGCTGCTGGGGTAAGTATTCCTGTTTCTTGCGAACAGGGTATTTGTGGTACTTGCTTAGTGAAGGTAGTAGAGGGTGAAATTGACCACCGGGATATGTATTTAACTGAAGAAGAACAGGCGGCACAAGATCAATTTACTCCATGCTGCTCGCGTGCAAAATCTAAAATGCTAGTTATTGATCTTTAAAAAATAAAAAACTGCTATCTCATTAAAACTAGCAGTTTAATCTTTCTCCACTTTCCACCCTTCTGCACCCTCAGAAGGGATTTTTTTATTTAAAGAAAAGGCTTAACCTTAGGAATGCACATGTGAATTAAAAATAGAACGCATCATATCGCCCAGAGTGACTACATGGCTATGTTCACGCATCAGACTCTCTGCTCGTGCTGAATCACGATTTTTTAAAGCATTGAAAATGGCACAGTGTTGAATATGGGCATGATGCAGACGGCGAATTTCTGAGAGCGGATTATTTTTATCATAAGTTAAGGCTTGGGCAGAAGCCATGGGTAGCTGATTATTCTTACTCAGAGCCTGTACAATAGCGACATTGTCTGAGCCTTGAATAATCGTATTATGAAAAATGGTATTGTAATAATGATAGATTTCAATATCCTCATTACTTAGTTCAGTTTTTTTAAATATTGGCTCTATTTGAATAATGCACTGCATTAACTGATCTTTTTGCTGCGTACTTAGCCCTTTTTCTGCCAGTTTTTTTGCTGCCAGACCTTCAAGTACTCCTCGCACCTCAAGTGCATCCTGAATCAACTTGGGCGAAATTTCTCTAACTGTATAGCCTCGGGTTGGATTTTTTAATAATAATCCTTCTTGCTCAAGCAGTTTAAATGCCATACGCACCGGTTGACGTGAAACTCCAAGCATTTCTGCTGTTGGAATTTCAGCCATGCGAGCACCGCCCGGAATTTCACCTGAAATAATCATTTTTCTAAGTTCAATCAGTACTTGCTGACCTGATGACATGGACTTACTCATTTATAATATGTGTACTGATGCTACCGGGTGCATGAAAATAATTCAACAGAAGTCATGAAGATCCTATTCAGCTTATTAAGTTATTGCTTCCTCAAGAATAGACATTGAAAAGTAGCTAGACGAACTCAAATCCGACCTGATGATATAGAAAATTATCCTTCCTGAAAATGCTGTAAATTAGTGGCCATGATTTCAAGATTATTCCTGATCAAAAAGGCCAGATTAATATCCACGCCTTTTAGCATCGTTTGTTCCAGTTCCTGAACGACTGCCCGACACTCGCTTAATTTATTTAACCCTGCTTGAGTGACATTGACAAGAATACGACGACCATGAGATGGGTCCGATTCCTTACTAATCCAGCCGCTACTTAATAAATCCTGTAGAATTTTATTAGTCGATTGGGGTTTGATAAAAGAACGCTCCGCCAGTTTGGCATTGGAGAGATTTCCTTTTGCTGCGAGTACTGACAATGCCGTGAACTGAGGCAAAGTAATATCTAAAGGCTTTAGGCGTTCATTCAGTAATTTACTGATAATACGATCAACACGAGCTATCATATAGCTCAGGGTTGGCAGTTGATTTAACTGATGTTCCATAATACTTAATTCAACCTTAAATTCTAACCATTAAAAAGTATGGCCAAATTGGCCATACTTAAGTCATCACATTACTGAGTTTGAGTTGATGTATTTAATACAGGGACCTGCCGTGAAACTTTTGATTTACGGACCAAAAGTAACGCTGCGATCATTGCCATTAAAATAAGTGGAATACTTGCACCAATGACCATCGCTGAACTTGAACCGAGCGATAACAGCATGCCTGCAAAAAGAGGCCCGGCAAAAGAACCTATTCGACCAACTGCAACCGCTGCACCAACCCCTGTTCCACGCATTTCAGTTGGGTAGAACATGGCTGCAAGACCATACAATGCAGACTGACCCCCGACAATAAATAGACCACATCCGACAGCAGATAATACAAGTAATGCCACGGTTGGTGAAATAGCCAGACAACACAATGAGACTAGAATACCAATGTAAATCAGTTTGACCGTAGTACTCATTCGAATTTTATCTAGCAAGACGCCCATTAAAATCGAACCAAATATACCGCCAATATTATAACCAATCTGAACATAGTTTGCTTCCGTCTTACCTAGGCCTTGTGCACCCATTAACAGAGGTAACCAGTTGAGTAGGAAATACAGTACCACAAGGGTAAAGAAGAAACTGACCCAGATCTGAATGGTAGAGGAACGACGTTCTTTGGCAAACAGCACTTCAAAGAATGGTGTCGAAGTTTTTTGCTTCGCTGCTGTCAAATAGTCTTTCGATTCAGGTAAGAATTTAATTAGTAAAGGAATTAATAAAATCGGGGCAAAACCACCGACATAGAAGATATGCCGCCACTGCGCATCACCTGCAAGTGCCATCGCGACAAATGAGGTCAACATACCGCCAAATGGAATACCACTGTACATAATACTGACAGCAATCCCTTTATGTTTCTCCGACACAGCTTCCGACGCCATAATAATCATCATTGGCAATGCACCGCCCATCCCAAGACCGGTCAAGAAACGAATAATCAGTAACAAGGTATAGTCTGCTGCATAGGCGGTTAACACCGACATAACACCAAAAACTAAAATACTTGTTAACAAAACTGCTTTACGCCCGATTTTGTCTGCAAACCGTCCACCAATGATTGCGCCTGGTAAGGTTCCCAAAATTGCTGCACTAAATGCCCATGCCATTTGGGCATTGTCCAAGCCAAACTCCGCTCGCATCCGTGGTGCTGCAACGCCCATCGATTGAAGATCAAAACCCTCAAACACTGCAATTGCAAAACACAATACGAGTGTAAGCGTAGCTTTACCTTTGCTAATTACACTATTTTCCATTCGTTATTGTCCTTTTAGAATTTTTTAATTCATACACTTCCTATGTATTGCTTTCCGTCCTAAGCAATTCAAAAAATATCACCTAAACTTATAATTTAATCAATATTTATTTTTATATTTTTACAATTTAAATATTTATTTCATTAAATTACATGGTCTTATAAATTATTTTTAAAAAATGCAAAATAAGACTTGAATGTAAGTTTAACTGATATTAGATTAAATCCTATCAGGACATAAAACGAACATTAAGGAGCAACACATGTCTTATCAAAACCGCTGGGAAACCGTTGATGTACAAGTTGATGCAGGTATTGCATGGGTTACTTTAAATCGCCCAGAAAAGAAAAATGCAATGAGTCCAACACTCAATAAAGAAATGATAGATGTACTTGAAACCTTAGAACTTGACCCTGCAGCAAAAGTACTTGTTTTGACTGGCGCTGGTGATTCATGGACAGCGGGTATGGATTTGAAAGAATATTTCCGCGAAGTTGATAATCAACCGGAGATCTTCCAAGAACGTATTCGCCGTGATGCATCTCGCTGGCAATGGCATTTACTTCGTTTCTATTCAAAACCAACAATTGCGATGGTAAACGGTTGGTGTTTTGGTGGTGGCTTCTCTCCTCTGGTTGCCTGTGATCTTGCCATTGCTGCAGACGAAGCTACTTTTGGTTTATCTGAAATTAACTGGGGCATCCCACCAGGTAACCTTGTAAGCAAAGCAATGGCGGATACAGTTGGCCACCGTACTGCGATGTACTACATTATGACTGGCAAGACCTTCTCAGGTGTTGAAGCTGCCAATATGGGCTTAGTCAATAAAAGTGTTCCACTTGCTCAACTTCGTGCTGAAGTAACTGAACTTGCCAACAACCTGCTTGAGAAAAATCCAGTTGTACTGCGTACTGCGAAAAATGGTTTCAAACGTTGCCGTGAACTGACTTGGGAACAAAACGAAGATTATTTATACGCAAAACTGGATCAATGTAATCATCGTGATGATGAAGGTGGTCGTGAACAAGGTCTGAAGCAATTCCTTGATGACAAGTCAATTAAGCCAGGTCTTCAAGCTTACAAACGCCCTGCTTAAGCAGTATCAATTCACATTCGTCATGATGGACATGTAAGGAAACATTTGCCATGCAAAACGTACAGTTACTTATTCACGGTCAATCCGTTGCAGCAAGTTCAGGACAAACTTTTGAAAGAATCAGTCCGATCGATGGCTCAGTTGCTTCAATTAGCGCTGCTGCAACTTTATCGGATGTTGATCGTGCGATCGAATCCGCACACGAGGCATTTAAATCATGGTCTGCCCTTTCTCCAACAGACCGTCGTTTAAAACTGCTTAAAGCGGCCGACCTGATGGATCAAAAAACTGAACAATTTATTCAGACTGCGATTCATGAAATAGGTTCAACTGCAACGTGGTATGGTTTTAATGTTCACCTTGCAGCCAATATGCTACGTGAAGCTGCTGCTATGACCACACAAATTGATGGCAATATTATTCCATCAGATGTGCCGGGCAACATGGCGATGGGCATTCGCGTACCCTGTGGTGTTATCGTCGGGATGGCACCATGGAATGCCCCTGTGATTCTTGCCACACGTGCTTTAGCAATGCCTCTTGCCTGCGGTAACACTGTGGTTCTTAAAGCCTCTGAAGCATGTCCTGCAACACATCGTCTGATTGGTGAAGTGTTACATGAAGCAGGGATTGGAGATGGGGTAGTCAATGTCATCACCCATGCGGCCCAAGATGCTCCTCAAATTGTAGAACGCTTAATTAGCCACCCACTAACCAAGCGTATTAATTTTACCGGTTCAACCCATGTGGGCCGAATTATTGCTGAAACAGCGGCAAAATATTTAAAACCGGTCCTGCTCGAACTTGGTGGGAAAGCACCTGTAATTGTGCTTGATCAAGCTGACATCGATGAAGCGGTCAATGCCGTGACCTTCGGTGCATTCTTTAACCAAGGTCAAATCTGTATGTCGACAGAACGTGTTCTTGTTGATGAAAAAATTGCTGATTCCTTTATCGAAAAACTCGTGGCGAAGGTCAAAACTATTCGCGCTGGCAATCCACTTGAGAGTGATGCCCCACTTGGTGTACTGGAAAGCTTAAAAGCAGCTGCACGTATTGGGAAGTTAATTGAAGATGCACGTGAAAAAGGTGCAAATTTACCACTTGGTTTGGACATCGAAGGTGCTATTATGCAACCTACAATAGTGGTTGATGTCACCAAAGAAATGCAGATTTATGCCGAAGAATCGTTCGGTCCTGTCTGCACAGTACAACGCTTTAAAACAGTTGATGACGCCGTAGAATTGGCAAATGATTCTGAATTTGGTTTGTCAGCAGCTGTGTTTAGCCAAGATTTAGCACAGGCGCTTGCCGTAGCAAAACGGATTGAATCCGGTATCTGCCATATCAATGGTGCCACTGTACATGATGAGGCACAAATGCCATTTGGTGGTGTCAAACAAAGTGGTTATGGACGATTTGGCAGTAAAGTTTCTGTGGCTGAGTTTACTGAATTACGTTGGGTGACCATACAAACCAGCCCACGCCACTACCCAATTTAACGAAAGTAAGAGAGTTGACATGAAGTCAACTCTTTTCGTTGAAAAAGAATAGATAAAAATACATGGAGTAATAACAATGGCACACATGACAGTTCAATCACATAAGTATCCTGAACGATTTGTTAAATTAGGCAGTCATGAAACACATGTTGAATATAAGAATGACGTCTTATACATTTCTCCCAAAGAACAACTTAAGCCTTATCCGCAAAAATTGACCGATCGTTTATTACAGTACGCAGAAACATACCCAAACCGTGTCTTCGCTGCTAAACGTGATAGTTCAGGTCAATGGATTGAACTGACATATGCAGAAACTGCGAATCGTGCATGGCGTATCGCCCAAAGCTTAAAACAATATCCGCATTTATCGACCGAACGTCCCATTGTTATTTTGTCTGGTAACGATCTCGAACACCTCACCTTATCCATGGGCGCAATGCTTGCAGGGATCCCATTTTCAGCTATTTCCCCTGCTTATTCTTTAATTTCCAAAGATTTTGGCAAACTCAAACATGTCTTTGATGTCCTCACGCCAGGTTTAGTTTTTGCCAATGATGGGGAGGATTTTGCTACTGCCATTGAGTACTGCCGTAATGCTGATGATATTGAAGTCGTTACAAACTCTGGCAAACTCGGTGAAAAAACTTGTATTGCTTTCTCTACGCTTCTTGAGTCTGGAATTACAGATATTAAAGCGCACTACGAAAAGATTGATGAACATCAAATTGCCAAATTTTTATTTACCTCTGGCTCGACCAAAATGCCAAAGGCAGTACCGACCACACATTTGATGCTCTGCACCAATCAGCAAATGTTGCTGCAAACTTTCCCTGAATTTGAGGAAACACCACCGATTTTGGTCGATTGGTTGGCATGGCATCATACCTTCGGGGGCAGCCATAATGTCGGAATTGCGCTCTATAATGGCGGTACGATTTATATTGATGATGGCAAACCGGTGCCGGGAAAAATGGATGAAACTATTCGTAACCTGAAAGAAATTGCACCAACGGTATATTTAAATGTACCGAAAGGTTGGGAAGAAATCACGGTAGCACTTGAACAGGATGCTGAACTCCGTGAAAAATTCTTTAGCCGTGTCAAAGTATTGTTTTTTGCTGGAGCTGCACTATCTGAAGCAGGTTGGAACCGTCTGGATCAGATTGCACAAGCCCATTGCGGTGAACGCATCCGTATTATGAGTGGCTTAGGCATGACAGAAACCGCGCCATCTTGTGTATTTACTACAGGTCCTAAAGTCATGGCAGGCTTTATTGGCTATCCAGCGCCGGGCTGTGAAGTCAAACTGGCACCATGTGGCGATAAACTTGAATTTTGTGTTCGTGGCAAAAATGTCATGAGACATTATTGGCGTCTGCCTCAAGAACAACAAGCTGATATTTTCGATGAAGAAGGGTTTTACCGTACCGGCGATGCTGTAAAACTTGTTGATCCAAACGACCCAAGCCAAGGCCTTATGTATGACGGACGTATTGCCGAAGACTTTAAACTCAATACTGGCACCTTTGTTAATGTGGGCACCTTACGGAATAAAGTCCTGATTAATGGCAATCTACTGATTCAAGATGTCTGCATTACCGGTTCTAACCTGAATGCGATTGGTTTTCTGATTTTCCCGAAACTTTCAGCTTGTGCTGAATATGCCGGTTTAGATCTTAAACACACGACGGCCCAAGAAGTGTTGAGCCACCCTAAAGTGCAGCAATGGTTTAAACAATTTCTGGTGGACTTCAATAAAGATGCTACTGGCAGTTCAAATACCGTATCAATGCTGTATTTAATGACAGAAGCTCCACAGCTGGATGCCGGAGAAACCACTGATAAAGGTAACTTAAATCAGAGTGGCATTTTAAAACGTCGTGCTGCCATGGTGCAGGAACTCTATGAGAAACATGTCAATAATCCACTGATTATTCGTATTCCAACCCTTAAACAATAAGCCCTTACCCTGAATTTAGCAGTGCTTTTTATAGCGCTGCTTGGGCAGTTGCATCCAAATTAAGGATAATTCTATGCAAAAAGATAGTGATTTCGAGCTATTTCGTGATAATTATCAACGTTTTTTAGCAGAACATGTTGCACCATTTTATGAAACTTGGGAAGAACAAGGCTTAATCCCACGTGAATTATGGCACAAGCTTGGGGAAAACGGCTTTTTATGTGTTGATGTTCCTGAAGAATACGGGGGCTTTGGTGCGCCGATTCACTATTCACAAATGCTGGTCCAGGAAACCGCCAAAGCCGGTTTTACTGCCTTGGCAGTCGGTATTGGAGGACAAAGCGAACTTGTCTCCCCTTATATCCAAAATATTGGTAGCGAAGAACAAAAACAATATTGGTTACCCAAGATGGTCTCAGGTGAGGTGGTCACCGCGATCGCAATGACGGAAGCCAATGCTGGTTCAGATTTACAAGCGATTCGCACCCAAGCCATTTTAGATGGTGATCATTATGTGGTAGACGGTTCCAAAACCTTTATTTCCAACGGACATCATGCCGACTTAATCGTACTGGTTGCAAAAACTGACCCGCAAGCACGAGCCAAAGGCATCTCCATTTTACTCGTTGATGCTCATTTAGATGGAGTGAAACAAGGACGTGGCCTGAAAAAAATTGGACTACATGCCCAAGACACTGCTGAACTGTTTTTCGACCAAGTTCATGTACCTAAAAGTCAACTTTTGGGTCAAGAGGGTCATGGTTTTAGCTATCTGATGCAAGAACTCCCACGCGAACGTCTCAGCATTTCACTCATGGCACTTGGGGCAATCCAAGGTGCCATTGACATTACTAAAGAGTATGTACTTGAACGTAAAGCCTTTGGTCAAGCTTTATCGCAATTCCAGAATACACGTTTTGTGCTTGCGCAAGCGCAAATTAAAGCACTTGCAGCTGAAGCATTTGTAGAACGTTGTAAAGACCTATATAGCCGAAATGCTCTAAGTGTGACTGAAGTGGCCGCATTGAAATGTTTTATTACTGATACCCAATGTGAAGTCATTGACCAGCTCCTGCAACTGTTTGGGGGCTACGGCTATATGCAGGAATATCCAATTTCGCGCTTCTTCGTCGATGCGCGTGTGCAAAAAATTTATGGGGGAACCAATGAAATTATGAAGGAGATCGTAGCACGCGAACTCTTGGGGAAATAAAACACGCATGACTTAAAAACAATATTTTCAATAATGTTTCAGGATGAAATAATGATGAAAAATTTATGGATCACACCGTTTTTACTTTTAACTACACCTGCTTTTGCCAATAGTTTTATTAAGCAAAGTAAAGTGGATTTAACGGCTCGCAACTTCTACTTTGATCGCGATTTCCAGGTTGAAAACCGCTATCCGGCACTCCGGGACTGGAGCCAAGGCTTCATTTTAAAAGCCCAGTCAGGTTATACCGAAGGCCTTATTGGATTTGGTATCGACATTTTGGCCACCGCAGGGTTTAAGCTGGATGCTGATGCAAAGTATGGTGGTACAGGAAACCTGCCACGTAATGCCAGAACCAATGAGCCAGCAGATCAATATGGGGAAATTGGGATTACGGCTAAAGCCAAAGTTGCTCAAACTGAAGTCCGCATCGGTACATTACAACCGATGACACCAGTACTTGTTGGTTCCCCTGCGCGCCTGTTACCTCAAACCTATCGCGGGGTTGCAGTTCAGTCTAAAGATGTGCAGGGTCTCGATTTACAAGCATCCTTTATTGACAAGGTCAATCACCGTGATTCGACCAATTATGAAAACATTAAAATCTCTGGGGTAAACGGCCGTTATAGATCGGTTGAAACAGATCATTTGTACTATTTTGGTGGCCATTATGATTTCAACAATTATCCGCTAAAACTGACAGCCTTCCATATGGATGTCGAAGATCTGTATCATCAATCATTATTGGGCGTCACCTACAAGCATGCCTTTAATGAGGATACCGCACTGACCAGCCAGCTACGTTATTATATGAGTGATGCTGATGGTGCTGCCAAAGCAGGTAAAGTAGATAACAATCTAATCCATAGCCACTCAGAGCTAAAGCATCAAAACCATAAATTTATTCTTTCGACTTTCCATCATCTAGGTGACACGGCCTTTCCTTATCTAACTGGCGGTGAAACAGGCTTAACCATCGATACATGGACCGGCGAATTCTTAAATGCCAAAGAACGTGTTTATAGTGCCCGTTATGAATATGACTTTAAAGATTATGTTCCGGGTTTACGTTTTATGACTCGTTATACCCATGGTAGCAATATTTATGCGCCGCAACTCGGAGGCACCGATTTTGAGGAAGATGAACTCGACTTTGACATAGGTTATACCGTGCAAAATGGCCCACTGAAAAACCTTGGGCTACGTGCACGTTATGCAATTTATGATAATGATATGCCGATTACTGCCAATATTAAACCGGCTAATGAAACCCGTATCAATATTGATTACACATGGAAATTTAAATAATACCTTCAAAGGCTCTAGTTTTTAGGGCCTTTTTTATTTTAAAGGATGATAAATGAAATATTTATTTGGCATTTGGATCGGCCTAAATCTATCTGTACTCAGTTATGCAGATACACAGTTTTCCCCTCCACCACTTAAACTTGAACCCTTGGCCACTTTCAAGGTTGAATTAAATGCTCCAGTTTGGGAGTTAGGCAAAACGGCAGATATGGGACAAAGACGGATTATTCCGATTACTGGCGGCACTTTTGAAGGTCCTTCATTTAGAGGACGTATTCTCAACAATGGCGCAGACTGGCAAATCGTAGATAGCAAAGGCCTAGCGATTATCGATACACGATATCTTTTGAAAACTGATGACGGCGCATTGATTTATTTACAGACTAAAGGTTACCGACATGCTTCACCTGAAATTTTAAAACAGTTAAGTACAGGTAAAGATGTCGATCCAAGTCAGTATTATTTCAAGTTGACTATGCAATTCGAGACCAGTGCACCACAATATGCCTGGTTAAACCAAACCGTAGCTGTAGGCAGTGCAATGCGTTTAGGTAAGGCGGTGATTTATGATGCATTTACCTTAAAATAAAAGAATGAGAAAAAATAAGTATTTGTAAAGATTGAAGGATTCATCACTATGGAAAACAAGATTCTGGAACATCTCCCACCAATTCATCATTTATTGGGGGGACATAATATTCAATGGGATGCTGAAAGACGTCAACTTACCGTGAACTACATTGCGCTCGAGAGCTTTACCAATCCGCGCGGTAGCATCGAAGGCGGTATGATTTGCGCTATGCTTGATGATGCTATGGGGATTTTGGCAGCACTAAATCAGATTTCAAAACCTGTCGCGACGATTAATTTATCGATGGATTTTTTTCGACCATGTGAAGTCGGTGAAGTACAGGCAAAAGCGTGGTTTATTAAAGAAGGAAAAACAATTCTAAGTATCGAAAGTGAAGCATGGCAACATAATAAACTGGTTGCGAAAACCAGTGCCTCTTTTATTATTCTTTCTTAAATTAACCCCTTAAATTTAGCTGATCACCATAGCTATTTTATCTAATTCAAATGGTTAGTTGCTTATTTGCAACAGCAGGCTAGAAACTAAATAACCTACTGTTGCAATTAGCATAAATAGATATAGATAAAGCTTATTATTTTAACGTTTAAATTAAAGACTGAATGATTCGTCGGGCATGGGTCAAACCCACATCAATATGTATACCGATCATCTCTGGATGATTAAACTCTTCTAGGTTCTTGTACTGGTTTTCTATCACTTCTTTATCTTCATCAAAAGTCTGTTTTGTCTGATCAATGACTAGCTTTGCAATATGTTCGCGGTCATGTTTAGGGTTAGTAGACATAGTCCAAAAATAATGACAAGAATTCTCTGTTTCAGGCGTAATTGCATGAAACCCTCTCATATGAAATCCTTTACGATCTGGATTTTCCAGGGAGTCATCACCTGCTTCTATGGCTCCTGTCCAAATACGGATATGAGAAACTCTAAAATCAATTTCTTGCCAACGGTCTATTTTATTTTTAAACGGATAAGCCATACTGTAGGTTGGCGGTGGGTCCGATTCGAGCATATGCCGTGTGACTATGACTTGATTACCTATCACTTTGGTTTTCATGGTCGCATTCATATGAGCTTTTGCATTACCACCAATAGTTTTTAAATGAACATAGGCTAAATGACTTAAGTCCATTAAATTATCATGAATGAGCTGGTAAGGTGCCTGATAATGATATCGGTCTCCATCATATAAGTAATCTGGATCATCATGATATGGGTAGTCTGGTGCTTCTATGAGAGGTACACTTTCTTCTTTTCCATACCACAACCAAATCAAACCTTGTTTTTCTTCAAGATAGAATGATTTGATTTTCGCTTTTGAAGGGATTCTATTTTGCCCTGGAACCTCTACACAGTGTCCATTTTCATCATATAGCAATCCATGGTAGCTACAGCGAATTTTACCCTGCTCCAAAAGTCCTTGGGATAACGGCATCCCCCTATGGCAGCAGCGATCTTCTAGTGCAACAGCTTTGCCCTTTTTATCTCTAAAGATAACCATTGGAATATTTAAAATTTTACGTCCAAGTAAATTATCTTGTAGCTCTTTAGAGAGTGCGATGATATACCACTGATCTTTTGGGAAAGGACTTCTTGTTGAGACTTCTTGATCTACAAGCTTAATTTGACGACCACTATTCATAGCACTACATCCTTTTTGTAATGATTCTGATGCTTTCCTTAATCACAATTATCCTGATTTAAAAATACGAGCTTTATAAATACAGAATAAGGTCTATATGAATAAAAATAGGTCAATTTAGTTGTCATGTCAACCAATTGGTTGACATGACAACAATATATTAACAAACCATGTTAAAGTGCTTAAAAGACTTTCTGATACACGCTGTATGGACACTTCACTTAAACTTCAATTAGATCGATATACTCCTGCTTTAATTAACTTTTTTTCAAATAAGATGTCGAATGGTGCATCACAATTGTATGCTTTTTTATTTGATATGGGAGTCACGGATTGGCGCATCCTTTCTCTCTTAGCGGTTGAAGAGAATATTCCTGCAAGCAGAATTTGCCATGTTATTGGACTGGATAAGAGTGCTGTGAGTCGCTCTTTAGCAAAACTCCAAGAACGTGGTTATATTGAAATGACAGTAGATAAAAAAGATTCGCGTGCAAAAAAAAATACGCTCACACCTGCTGGTCTGGCAATGTATGAGAAAATGTATCACGTAGCCAAAGAGCGGGAAGAAAAAATTTTAGAGGTACTTTCTGCCGAAGATCAAGAGCATTTAATTCGGATCTTAAACATTTTAAATAGTGAAATTAATGATATTAATGAATTTTTTATGGAAAAATATATTCAAAAATAAGTATCAAAATTGCGCTTTAAATAATATTTCATATGGTATTTATTTTGAAATATCTCTCGCTAAAAAGGTCAGCAAATGCTGACCTTTTGTCATTTTAACACTTTCTATCGAATGCTTAGATATCTAGGAATACCGTTTCATTATCACCCTGGATACGTACATCAAAACGATAAACCACTTCACTATCACGTTCTTCACGTTTAGCAATTAAAGTCTGACGACGTGGCGCCCATTCGATTCCATTCAGCAATGGATCTTTAGCATTGGCTTCTGCCTCATCATCAAAGTAAATACGGGTATGTAAACCTAAGTTAATACCACGTGCAAAAATGACTAAAGCAATATGCGGTGCCTGACGGGTACCTTTACGCCCCGGTACAGCGCCTGGCTTAATTGTATCAAAGCTCCATAACCCCGTTTCAAAGTTTGCAGCTGCACGGCCCCAACCAAAGAAATGTGGATCAGCCTGTTTACCCTGAATATCTGCCTTACTTGGATAGACGCCATTTACATCTGCCTGCCAGATTTCCACAAGTACATCACGTAAAGGTAGACCGAGGCCATCAAAAACCTGACCTTCAAGACGAATACGTTCACCTTGGGTTTCAGCTTTAACTAATTGGTTATTAAAACTATGCTCAAATACTTCAATACCTGCCTGATTGGGCATCAGGCCA
The DNA here is from genome assembly GCF_001077515.1 of Acinetobacter sp. VT 511. Taxonomy (NCBI): domain Bacteria; kingdom Pseudomonadati; phylum Pseudomonadota; class Gammaproteobacteria; order Moraxellales; family Moraxellaceae; genus Acinetobacter; species Acinetobacter sp. VT 511. Next base: position 16,588 of record NZ_LFRE01000054.1, read on the forward strand.
ATATGGACGTATGGACCACCTGTTTGAGATGGTGTTTCATGTAATTCCTGGAAATTCCAACCGTTCATCATGATGCTCCTTATCACGTTAATTCATTTTCAAAATAAGTTCCGCGGCGACCACGTAAAGTAATGTCGAAGCGATAGCAACGGCTGTCAGCCTCAATGAAATTACTCTTGTCTTCCAAGGCAATCAAAGCACGGCGTTGCTGCTCTGAAGGAACCGTTTTTAGAATTGGGCAGCTGTCAATTAAAGTATCGCCTTCAAAATAAAATTGCGAAATGAGACGTTGTGCCCAACCATCTGCCATGACCGAGAAATGAATATGTGCAGGACGCCATTCATTGATACGGTTACGCCAAGGATATGGACCCGGTTTAATAGTACGGAAAATGAAAAAACCATTTTCATCCGTCAGCATACGACCACAACCACCAAAGTTAGGATCCATTGCACCAATATATTGGTCATTTGGATGACGATAACGACCAGAAGCATTTGCCTGCCAGACTTCAATCAGGGCATTTTTAACCGGACGACCAAATTGGTCACGCAAGTAACCATGAATAATGACACGTTCACCAACAGGTAAACCATCTTTGGCATAGTTCAAAATCAAGTCATTGTCTTTAGGCCCTAAGAGTGCTGAGGTGAAATGTGGTGCCGTTACTTCAGTCAGGGTTTGCGCAATTGAAATGAGTGCATTTTTCGGCGAACGCAGCACACTGGTTTTATAACCCGGTGCGTAGGCCGGTGGATGATCATCCGTATTACGTTGCGCATAAGCGCCTAGTTGATTCTGAATCATGAATCTCTCCTTGTTCAATTCTAAAAAATCGTCCGTTATTTAAGTTTGGTCGGTGTAATACCAAGTTCTACAAAAACTTCCTCTGCCATGTGCATTGCAGCGTTTGCAGCAGGTAAACCTGCATATAAGGAAGCATGTAAAAACAGTTCTTTAAGCTCATCTTTGGTAACACCATTGTTAAAACATGCACGAATATGCATACGTAACTCAGCTTCACGACCCAATGCGAGCAAAATACCGATAGTTACCAGACTACGGGTATGACGTGGTAAACCTGGACGTGACCATACTTCTCCCCAGGCAAAACGACTGATGAAGTTTTGGAAGTCTTCATTAAAGTCATTTAAATTTTCCAAAGAGCGTCCGACATGTGCTTCACCTAACACTTCCGTGCGCACTTCTATTCCCTGTTTGTAACGTTCTTCATCATTCATGATCAATACACTCTTTAACGCTGATAAGGCGGAGTGAAAATGTCTGAGGAACACCTTCATTCCATAATGACGCTGAATTCAAATCAATGCTTTGCAATAAACGCGGCAAGGACTTGGTTAAATTGTTGTGGTACCTCAATATTTGATAAATGTGAAGCATCTAGCACCGCAATCTCACAGTTCGGTATATGCATTTGCATAAATTCGCCATCTGCCACGGTCGTGACCGGATCTAAGCCACCACATAGTGCTAAACATGGCACTTCAATGTTGGCAATTTGGTCACGTAAGTCTGCATTTGCAAGCGCGCGGCAAGATGCTGCATAGCCTTTCGGCGGTGTCACTGACAAACTTTGAATGGTCTGCTGTGCAAGGCGATCGTGGATATAATCAAATTTGTTGCTGAACCACCGGGTGTGTGTTGTGCTGACAATATCGACCAATCCCTGTTCTTCGACCGCATCTGCACGTGATAACCATGCTTCAGCTTGTCCAATCTTCGCGGCTGAATTGGCAATGGTAATACTCAGGAAACGCTGTGGCGCGATTAAACCCAATTGCAGGCCAGTGATTCCGCCCATCGAAATGCCACAAAAATGCGCTTTTTCAACTTTGAAGTGATCAAGAATATCAATGACATCATTAGCTAAGTCGCTCAGCGTGCTATTTTCAATGACCGCACTTTTACCATGACCGCGGGTGTCATAACAGATCACAAAGTAGTCTTGAGCAAATGCAGCAACTTGAGCCTGCCACATGCCGTGATCTGTACCCAATGAGTTCGAAAAAATAAGGGCTGGATGAGCGGTATCACCAAAAGTGTAAACTGCCAATTGTTGGCCATTACGATTATTGATAAGTGTCATGATGACTATTTTCCTTGAACACGTTGCAATACTGCATCGATCTGCTGCTGGGTATTACCTAAATAATTTTGTGGATTAAAAATTTGGCTTAATTGTTCCGAATTAAATACAGCTAAAATTTCAGGATGATTTTGTGCTACATCTAATAAGTGACGTTGTTCAGCAACTGCCTGTTTACATGCGGCTTCAACCACATGATGGGCATTGAGTCGGCCTAACTTTGGTGCCAAGGACATCATGAGGGCTTCTGCCATAATTAAGCCCTGAGTACATTCTAGATTGCGGCACATATTGTCCTTCTGTACTTCCAGGCCCTCAAAAACTTCTATCGCACGTTGCAGGCTACCAGCACACAATTGGAAGATTTCAGGCAGTGCCAGCCACTCAGCATGCCAGGCCCCCAAACTACGTTCATGTTCCTGAACCATACTTTGATAGATACTCGACATGAGTGCAGGGACACGATTGGCTGCTGCCAGAATTGATGCTGCTGCAACAGGATTACGTTTATGTGGCATCGTCGATGATCCGCCACGCCCTGCTCCGCTTGGTTCAAACACTTCTGCAATTTCGGTTTGCATCATCAGTGACCAATCGCGTGCCATCTTGCCCAAGTTACCTGTAATTATGGCAAGCACATGGGCTATTTCCACAATACGATCACGTTCACCATGCCAAGTACAATCCGGGACATTGAGTTGAAGTTCTGTTGCAAACGCCTTTACAACTGCACTGCCTTGATCAATAAGTGACGCAAGTGTGCCAACGGCTCCACCCAATTGTGCAGTGAGTGCAGAATTTTTAAGTGCTTGTACACGTTCAAGATCACGTTGCAAACTTGCTAACCAGCGGGCAGTTTTATGACCAAAGGTTAGTGGTAGGCCTTGTTGTAACCATGTCCGACCAATCATGACTTGGTCACGATAGCGTTCGGTCAAGTTTCGAGTTGCTGCTATCGCCTGGATGAGTTTAGCCTCAATTAAATTTAAGCCATCACGACACTGCAAAACACATGCAGTATCAATAATGTCTTGGCTTGTCGCCCCCCAATGCACATAGCGCGAAGCATCTTCATCGACTTTTTTAACCGCAGCCGTCAATTGCTTCACAAAGGGAATCGCAATGTTTCCAGCAAGTCCTGATGCACTTGCAAGCGCAGTAAAGTCAATGATCTCATTCACCCGTTGTTGGGCAACGTATACAATATTTGCTGCCGCTGAAGGAGGAATCACACCCACTTTTGCCTGAGCTTGAGCCAATGCTGCTTCTGCTTGCAACATGTAACGCACCACTCCTTCATCACTAAATATTGCAGTGATCTCAGTTTGGTAAAATAGACTTGCGTACAATTGGCTCATTTGAATATCCTTTTTCTAACTCGTTTTAAATACCTTTCATTGTTTTGTTTTTAAGCAAAAAATGAAAGGTATTTAAATTTATACACGTTCAATAATCAAAGCGATGCCTTGACCGACACCAATACACATTGAGCATAGTGCATATTTGCCACCAGTCTGTTCCAGCTGGTTCAGTGCAGTTGTCACCAAACGCGCACCTGAAGCACCCAGTGGGTGACCCAATGCAATCGCACCGCCATTTGGATTGACTTTCTCTGAACCGTCCTCTATACCTAAGTCACGTGTACATGCCAGTGCTTGGGCAGCAAAAGCTTCATTCAGCTCAATCACATCCATCTGCTCTAAAGTCAGACCAGTTTGCGCCAATAGTTTCTTGATGGCAGGTGCTGGACCAAAGCCCATGATGCGTGGTTCAACACCCACAACTGTTGAGCCAATAATTTTGGCACGTGGTTTTAAGCCGTGTTGAGCAACCGCTTCATCAGAAGCAATCAGTAAAGCAGCCGCACCATCGTTAATACCAGATGCATTACCCGCCGTTACCGTACCGTCTGCTTTTACCACAGGTTTCAGTTTTGCCAACGCTTCTGCAGTGGTAGACGCACGTGGATGTTCATCTTTATCCACGACCACCGGATTGCCTTTACGTTGTGGAATCACCACCGGAATGATTTCTTTATCAAAGAAACCTTTGGCTTGCGCTGCAGCTGTACGTTGCTGGCTGGTCAAGGCAAATTTGTCCTGATCTTCACGATTGATATTGAACTGTTCTGCCAGATTTTCAGCAGTTTGCGGCATGGTTTCTACGCCGTACATTTCTTTGAGTTTCGGATTGATAAAACGCCAGCCCATGGTGGTGTCTTCGATCTTCTGGCTACGGCCATACGCCGTTTCTGACTTGCCCATCACGAATGGGGCACGCGACATGCTTTCTACACCACCGGCAATAATCAGATTAGCTTCACCGGCTTTAATCGCCCGTGCTGCCATTGCGATTGCATCCATCGATGAACCACATAGGCGGTTCACGGTCGTTGCCGGCACCTGATAAGGCACACCTGCAAGCAGGGATGACATGCGCCCGACGTTACGGTTATCTTCACCAGCCTGGTTGGCACAGCCATAGATCACGTCATCAACCTGTTCCCAGTTCACACTTGGGTTGCGTTCCATCAATGCTTTAATTGGCAGCGCACCCAGGTCATCTGCACGGACAGCTGCCAGTCCACCGGCATAACGGCCGAATGGGGTACGGATGGCATCAATGATGTATGCGTTTTTCATATTTTTACTTTCCAAATCTTTGAATCCCTCCCAACCTCCCTTTACTAAAGGGAGGAGTAATCCCCTCAAGAAAAAAGGGTGGAAGTCCCTCCTTTATTAAAGGAGGGACTTAGGGAGGATTTATAAATTAATTTTGAGTCGCATCAATCAGTTTGGCACCGGTCATTGACTGCAATTCTTCAAATGACAGACCTTCAACTTTCTCAATCACTTTCATGCCTTCATCTGTCACGTCAATCACGCACAGGTCGGTATAAATACGGTCGACACATTTCAAGCCTGTTGCAGGATAAGTCAGTTCAGCGACAATCTTCGGTTCGCCTTTTTTAGTCACGTGATCGGTCGTAATAAAGACTTTTTTCGCACCTACGGCCAAGTCCATTGCACCACCTACCGCAGGAATCGCATCCGGTGCGCCAGTATGCCAGTTAGCCAGGTCGCCATTTTCAGCCACTTGGAATGCACCCAGTACCGCGATGTCTAAGTGACCGCCACGCATCATCGCGAATGAATCACCGTGATGGAAGTAAGCGCCGCCTTCCAGCAAGGTCACATATTCTTTACCTGCGTTGATCAGCTCAGGATCTTCTTCACCTTTTGCAGGTGGCGGACCGAAAGCCAATAAGCCATTTTCAGAGTGCAAGAACACGTCTTTGTCTGAAGGCAGGTAGTTCGAAATTTTGGTTGGCAAGCCAATGCCAAGGTTGACATAAGCACCGTCTGGAATGTCTTGTGCAACACGTTCAGCAATTTGGTCACGGGTCAGTTTGCTATAGCTCATTTCTTTTCTCCTAATCCGTAATTACTGTACAGGTTTCACTCGTACAACATGTTGTACAAAAATACCCGGGGTGATGATGTGTTCAGGGTCTAAAGCACCTAACTCAACCACTTCAGAGACTTGTGCAATCGTGACATCGGCAGCCATCGCCATGATTGGGCCAAAGTTACGTGCAGATTTACGGTAAACCAGGTTACCCCAACGGTCGCCTTGCTGTGCTTTAATTAAAGCAAAGTCAGCTTTAATTGGATTTTCTAAAACGTAGTCTTTGCCTTCATAATTCATGGTTGGTTTGCCTTCCGCCAGCAAGGTACCAAAACCAGTCGGGGTGTAGATTGGACCCAAGCCCATACCTGCAGCCTGAATACGGCATGCCAGGTTACCTTGTGGCACCAGTTCTAATTCGATTTTTCCTGCACGGTACAATTCGTCAAATATCCAGGAATCAGACTGACGCGGGAATGAGCAAATGATTTTACGCACCGCACCGGCTTTTAAGAGTTTGGCTAAACCATAGTCGCCATTACCGGCATTGTTATTGACGATCACCAGATCTTTCACACCAAGTTTGATCAAACCATCAATCAGCTCAGCAGGCTGACCTGCAGTACCAAAACCACCGATCATGATGGTAGATCCGTCTTTGATTTGTGAAAGTGCTTCGACCAGTGAGGCAGAACTTTTATCGATCATCAAATAACTCCATGTATTGCCACTCAGTACAAAAATTTTGAGAACCTAAGGTTCTGGTTGGAACACATTCTGGACGGAGAACAAATTCCAACCAAAATCCTTAGGATTCTGTGTGATCTATTCTTGATAAATTCCAAGCTTTCGACTATGGTTTAAAAATAGTTTTGTACGGTTTACATAATCATTGCACGATGATCGAACAAAAATTTTATTAATTCTCAGAATTGAATAAAGCAACTGTAAAAATAGTGAGTGAATTAATATATGAAGATTAAGGAATTGACATGACAATCAATAACGGTGCCCGCGATCAGCTGATCCAGAATCCTGAAAATAAAAAAATAATTCGTCATGAAGATTTTATTGCTGGAGTAAGTAAGGGGCTTGCGATTCTGGATTGCTTTGCCAATGATCGATATCGTTTAAACGTTAGTATGGCAGCTGAAAAGACAGGACTTACACGAGCTGCTGCACGTCGTCATTTACTGACACTAGAATATCTTGGTTATTTAGATTTTGATGGACATTTTTATTCTTTGAGTCCTAAAGTACTTAAATTTTCAGGGGCTTATCTGAGTGGAGCACAGTTACCCAAGATTGCTCAACCACTTCTTAATTTACTGACCCAGCAAACTTCATTAATCTACTCTGTGATGGTCTTGGATGGTTTTGAGGCGATTACCATCGCGCGTAGTGCCGCCCATCAACAAACTGATCGAGTCAATCCTTATGGCTTACATCTCGGTAATCGGTTACCCGCGCATGCTACTTCAGCAGGAAAAGTTTTATTGAGTTATTTAAGTCCTGAGTCACAGCAAGAATGGCTTGAGCAATATCCTTTAAAATCACTGACCAAATATACCCATACAGATAATCAGGCATTTTTAGCTCTATTACAGCAAATTCGTGCTGATGAGTTTTGCTATTCAGCAGAAGAGCATGAACTTGGTGTTCATGCGCTCGCAGTTCCAATTTATAATCACCGTGCCGATGTGGTTGCTGCATTAAATATCGTATCTCCTACTGGACGTACCAGTAAAGAATATTTACAACAGCATATTTTGCCTTTACTACAACAAACAGCGCGTGAATTCCGTCAATTTGTTTAATTCGTTTTGCACATAAGATTAAAATGTTGTAAATGAAGACCTTTTCTTTAAAAGAAAAAAACACATCGAGCTCAAATGAACTCGATGTGTCCTGAATCTAGCGCAAACTTAAATAACAAAAGTCTTTAAATTAGCACTTAGCTCGCTTTTTGTAGTGGTAGGCCTACATAATTTTCAGCCAGAGTCTTCTGACCTGCTTCTGAACCTAAAATATAGCTTAATTCTGCTTGTTTAATTTTATGTTCAAACTCAGTTTCTGTTTCAAAACGATGAAGTAAATGTGTCATCCACCAAGAAAAACGTTCTGCTTTCCACACCCGTTTTAAACAGTTTTCTGAATAGCTATCAATTCCTGCTTCTGAACCGTTGGCATAGTATTCAATCAAGGCTTTAGACAAGAATGCGATGTCTGATGCTGCAAGATTTAAACCTTTAGCACCTGTTGGCGGCACAATATGCGCTGCATCCCCTGCCAGGAACAATTTCCCAAAACGCATTGGCTCTGTTACAAAGCTACGTAATGGTGCAATACTCTTTTCAATTGAAGGACCTGTAATTAACTTTTCACGGCTTTCAGGATCAAGACGGTTTTTCAACTCTTCCCAGAATTGCTCATCTGACCAGTTTTCAACTTTGTCTGTTAATGGGACCTGTAAATAGTAGCGGCTACGTGTATTTGAACGCATACTGCATAATGCAAAACCACGTTCAGATTGTACATAAATCAACTCATCTGCTACTGGTGGTACATCTGCAAGTACACCCAACCAGCCAAATGGGTACACTTTTTCAAAGGTCTTGATTTTATCTTCAGGAACACTTGCACGGCATACACCATGGTAGCCATCACAACCTGCGATAAAATCACATTGAACCGTGACCTGACGGCCTTCATCTTCAAATTTCACCGAAGGCTGCTCACCATAAAATTCATGAACTTGTACATTACTTGCTTCGTAGAAAGACGTTAATTGCGCTTCAGTACGTGCTTGCATCAGGTCTTTGGTTACTTCAGTTTGACCATAAACAGTGACCTGCTTACCTCCGGTAAGTTGGGTTAGATCCACACGGTGTTTCTCACCATTGGTTAGAATTTCAATACCGTTATGTGGTAAGCCCTTTTCTCTGAGTTGAGCATCTACACCGGCTTCAGCCAAAAGATCAACAGATACCTGCTCGAGAATACCAGCACGGATACGGCTTGCTACATACTCAGCACTACGTTGCTCAATTAAAATATGATCAATACCGGCTTTATAGAGTAATTGTCCAAGCAATAATCCTGCTGGACCTGAACCAATAATTGCGACTTTAGTATTTAAAATTTCCATATGCTGACAATTCCTTAATAGCCATCTTTTTTTACAAGCTAAGAAATTTTTATGTTTCTGCCTAGACTTTAGCCTCAATCCCTACCGAAATAGGTGACTTTTGTCCGATGATCGGACAAGATATTTAAGAAAATAACTAATGAGGGATATATAATTGCGCAAGGATGTAATTCTTAGTGAGAATAATAATGAGTCTATTCAATATGATGATTACATTGCAGGTCTAGCAAAAGGTTTAAGTCTGCTAGAATGCTTCGGTATTGAACGTCAAAAGCTCAATGTTACTCAGATTGCTGAACGTACCGGACTAAGCCGTACTGCGGCACGACGCTATGTCCGTACACTCAAATTTCTGGGTTATCTCGATACAGATGAACATTTTTACTGGCTAACCTATAAGGTGCTACGCTTTTCCAGTGCTTATCTCAGTTCTGCATATTTACCGAAAGTTGCCCAGCCCATGCTTAATCTCTTAAGCATAAAAACTGCTTTAAGCTATTCGGTGGCAGTGCTGGATGAGCATGAAGTCGTACCTGTCGCAAAAAGTATTGCTCCCCAAATTGATACCAGCAAACTTAGTCCGCTTGGTGTACATCTGGGGAATCGCCTGCCTGCTTATGCAACATCAACGGGTAAAATATTGCTTTCACGTTTAAGTTTTGAAGCCCAACAGCAATGGCTAGATAAATTCAACCTGAAAAGACTCACTCCTTACACGATTACGGATCCTCAAGTATTTTTAAAAATATTGCAGGAAGTGGGTCAGCTTGATTACTGTATTTCTACAGAAGAACATGAATTAGGAATCATTGCGATGGCCGTACCGATTTTAAATATGCAGGGAGATACTGTAGCTGCACTAAACTGTATAGGCTCAAGCAATCGGATTGATGCCAATTATTTAATACAAAATATCCTTCCATTGCTCAAACAAACTGCTCATGATTTGCGTGCCATACTTTGATGATATTGCATGATTTCTATACTCATTTATGTTTTATATGCTGAGTAATTGATCATGCATATTGTTTTTTACAAAATGAATGCCTGTATTCATACTTTTTAATTCCTAGTATTTCACTTGATTATTCAATGATTTCCTAGGATCTGTGGATCCAATTAATCCATAAAAACGATTAAAACATTTATTTTATGCTTGAATTTGGATCCAATAATGCTACATTTTGCATATCGCAGATTTGCTGATTAAAACTTCAGCAACAAAACATGGACGGGTTTTGGTGCGATGAACATATTAAAAACATTACTAGGATGACACCTAAGGGCTAGGTAGGGCTGATTAAATGAATCAATTATTGATATTCGTTGATAGGTTCATATCCCCGCGATAGGTGTCTAAATCCATGGAGAAAGTAAATGGTTCAGAACCCTCGTGAGGAAATGAATAACAAAACCATGAATAGATATCAGTGGTTTGTTATCGGTATCTGTGTTCTTTTAAATGTCATCGATGGCTTCGATGTGCTGGTGATGGCATTCACTGCATCATCGGTATCAGCTGAATGGGGACTTACAGGTGCGCAATTAGGTGCTTTATTAAGTGCTGGTCTATTTGGTATGGGGGCTGGTTCTTTATTCCTGGCACCTTGGGCAGACAAAATTGGTCGTCGCCCGTTAATCCTGCTTTGTCTACTAATTAGTGGTGTCAGCATGATTGCTGCTTCACTAGTACAGAATGCAACTCAACTCGGTATTATGCGTTTTATTACTGGTCTGGGGATTGGTGGTATTTTAGCGAGCAGTAATGTGATTGCCAGTGAATATGCATCTTTACGCTGGAGAAGCCTGGCAGTAAGTTTGCAGTCCACTGGATATGCAATTGGTGCAACTATTGGTGGTATGATCGCAATTGCTTTGATCAGCCATTTCGGCTGGCGTTCTGTGTTCCTTGCAGGTGGCTTAACGACCATGTTAATGCTGGTGGTAGCATACTTCACTTTACCTGAATCACTTGACTACCTGCTGGTCAAACAGCCAAAAAATGCTTTGGATCGTATTAATCATCTCTGCCAACGTATTGGTTTAACTCGTATTCCTCAGCTTCCTGAAGTTATCCATAATACAGCACAGCCTAAAATAGGAATTGCCAAATTATTCACTGCCGGTCTTGGCTTACAAACTATTTTTCTTTGGTTAAGTTTCTTCTTCGTGATGTTTGGCTTCTACTTCGTAATGAGCTGGACACCAAAAATCTTGTCTGCAAATGGCATGACGACTGAACAAGGGGTGACTGCAGGTGTACTGATCAGTGCGGGAGGGATGTTTGGTGCAGCCCTGATTGGTCTCATCAGTGCACGTTTACGTATATTCTATGTGCAAGCTGCCTTCCTGGCATTAACCGCTATTTTAATTCTGCTTTTTGTAAATAGTACTAGCACACTTACCATTGCCTTTATCCTATCTGTTTTTCTGGGCGTATTGTCAAATGGCTGTGTAGCAGGTCTTTATGCTATGTCACCATCAATTTATGAAGCAGATGTTCGTGCTACCGGTGTGGGTTCTGCAATTGGTTTTGGCCGTATTGGTGGAATTTTATCCCCATTGGTTGCTGGTGCATTCTTAGACGGCGGTATTTCTTCCCTTACCCTGTATGGCTATTATGCGGGTGCTTTTGTTCTTGCGATTATGACTGTTCTTAGCCTGTCAAAATTACAAAATAAACACGCAGCTCAACTGAATTTCCAAAGCTCAACTGTAAGTTCATAACACTTCTATCGCTTCATTATGATGAGCTGAACATGACGTTCAGCTCTATTCAAATATATAGGGACAATATTATGAGATTTTCTGCAATCTTTTTGGGGATACTTTCGCCTGTAGTTTTAGCTCCTGCGTTTGCAAACAGTTTTACTGATGATTCACAGGTCACATTGACAGCACGTAATTTCTATTTTGACCGGGATTATAAGCGCGGAGATGATTTTCCAGCAGCACGTGACTGGGCACAGGGTTTTATCTTAAAAGCAAATTCTGGTTATACGCCAGGGGTTGTCGGATTTGGTGTAGATATTCTGGGCCTGGCAGGTTTTAACTTATTGGGTGATAGTGTCAATGAGTATGCTGCTTCAAGTTTATTACCTGTGGGCAAAGACAGAAAGCGTGCTGACCAATATGGTGAAATCCGTTGGACCGCCAAGGCAAAAGTACAGGACTCGACTTTACATGTAGGGACATTAACACCGATGTTTCCTGTATTATTTTCCAGCCCTGCCCGTCTATTTCAGCAGAACTATCGTGGTGCTCATCTCCAGTTTAATGAAATAGAAAAGTTCAAGGTTCACGCCCTTTATACAGACCGTGTCAACCAACGAGATTCTACTAACTATGAAAAAATTCGAGTAGGTAATCCTAATGGACGGTTCAACACTACTGCTGAATCTTCTGGCCTGCATATGTTAGGGGCTGAATATAAGGTAAATGATCAGATTGCGACACAAATTTTTCATGCAGACTTACATGATGTATATCAACAAAGTTTCTTGGCTCTAAAAACCAAACATGATATTGGCATCGGTAATTTCCTATCTGATTTACGTTTGTTCGTGAGTGAAGATTCAGGTGATGCCCTTGCAGGTGATATCGAGAACCAGCACTTCAGCGGGATCTTCGGTTTGAATCGTAGCAATCACACCTTTAGTCTTGGCTATATGCAATCGTTTGGTGATACTGCCCTACCTACATTAGCAGGGGCTGAGCCTGCAGTATTCCTAGACAGTATGAGTGCTGACTTTACGAATATTAATGAAAAAGTCTACCACGTCCGTTATGACTACGATTTTAAAGACACGGCACTTAATGGTCTTAAATTTATGACCCGTTATAGTAAAGGAGTGGATATTGAAATTAGAAATCTACCGGGCGAAGAATTTGAACAAGATGCACTAGATTTCGATTTAAGCTATCGGATTCCAACAGGTAAGCTTGAAGGCTTAAACCTGCGCGCGCGTTACAGTCATTATCGTAATGATATGCCTGCACAAGGTATGGCTTTCCGTTCTGATAATGAAACTCGTGTAAATATTGATTACACTTGGAAATTTAAATAAATCTCAATTGATTTTGAAAAATAAAAGGTCTTGATCTGACACTACTCTTTTGAGTAGTGTCAGATCCTAGTTTACTTTTATTGAAATACATTAAAAACTAGATCAATAGATCTCTTTCATAAATCAAAAAAACGATCTTCTTTTTGGTTAATATTTGCACTCCGGATTTCTTGGCATTCGTGCATAATCTGCGGATGAAATACATCGATTCAAACAAGCTTTCTGATCCTCAGTTCAAGCGATACACAGGCATCTCATGGTCAACTTTCTATTTGATGGTTGAGCAATTGCAGAAGCATGTCTCTGCCAAAGGCAGACCGCCCAAGTTAAGCCTGGAGGATCAGGTTCTGCTCTGTCTGAGCTATTGGCGGGAATACCGAACCTTATTTCACGTTGCGACGAGTTACGGGGTTTCAGAGCCCACAGCCTCAAGAATTGTCCGTCATGTTGAAGACTGCCTGATTCGGTCCAATCTGTTTAATTTACCCAAAGATTTACCCGAGGGCGAAGGCATCGACTGGAATGTTGTGATCGTGGATGCCACGGAAATTCCAATCCAAAGGCCTAAAAAAACAGAAGAAAAGCTATAGCGGCAAGAAAAAGACCCATACCTTTAAAGTACAGGCCATGATTCACTACAAAACTCAGCAAATTCTGAGTTTATGTACCAGTCGCGGTGCAGTGCATGATTTCGAGTTGTTCAAACGCAATTTAAACCAGATTCCTTTTGGGGCTTTTATCCTTGCAGATAAAGGCTATCAGGGGATTTATGTGCTGTATCCGAATAGCCTGTTGCCATTAAAAGCCAAAAGACACTGTAAATTGGATCCTGAATTGAAAATCTATAATCAAGAAATCAATAAAAGAAGAATCGGAATTGAGCATGTATTTGGCAGCCTGAAAACCTTCA
>NZ_LFRE01000055.1:0-582 GCF_001077515.1 Acinetobacter sp. VT 511
TATCTAATCCTGTTTGCTCCCCACGCTTTCGCGCCTCAGCGTCAGTTACAGCCCAGAGAGTCGCCTTCGCCACTGGTGTTCCTCCACATATCTACGCATTTCACCGCTACACGTGGAATTCCACTCTCCTCTTCTGCACTCAAGTCACCCAGTTTCCAGTGCGATCCGGGGTTGAGCCCCGGGATTAAACACCAGACTTAAATGACCGCCTGCGCGCGCTTTACGCCCAATAATTCCGGACAACGCTTGCCCCCTACGTATTACCGCGGCTGCTGGCACGTAGTTAGCCGGGGCTTTCTTCTCAGGTACCGTCACCTTGAGAGCAGTTACTCTCCCAAGCGTTCTTCCCTGGCAACAGAGCTTTACGATCCGAAAACCTTCATCACTCACGCGGCATTGCTCCGTCAGGCTTTCGCCCATTGCGGAAGATTCCCTACTGCTGCCTCCCGTAGGAGTCTGGGCCGTGTCTCAGTCCCAGTGTGGCCGATCACCCTCTCAGGTCGGCTACGCATCGTCGCCTTGGTGAGCCGTTACCTCACCAACTAGCTAATGCGCCGCAGGCCCATCCCCAAGTGACAGATT
>NZ_LFRE01000056.1:0-1599 GCF_001077515.1 Acinetobacter sp. VT 511
CAGCGGGTTCATAAAAATCGCCATTTCAGCCCGTACATCAGCAACAGCAAGTAGCAAACGCCGAATACTCACAGCTCCAAAGAAACTTTCTCCTGACGTGACCAACACAAGATCATATATTTCCCCTTCATCTCGGTCCATGGCTAGAACACTGACATCTGTAATCTGTTCCGAATAATCCACGACCAGTGCCTGCGTGTTCATCACCAGTTCTACAGGACGTCCCATATACAGATTATAGCCATACTGGGTGCCAATCTGCTGAAAGAATCGGGGCCGCATCATTAATGACACACCCTTCTCCCCCATAACAGCTATACCTTCCAGACTAGGATTGGACTTGAAAAGATGATAGACGATATCACATTTTGTATCAGATTGTACTACAGGAATTGGTTCAGCAATCTCGCCTATTTGCGTAAACATACTATTCTACTCCTCTGTTCGTAGCATCTATCCGAACTTTTCAAATATATATGTAGGTCTTTGTCAATGGTCACATCGTACCACTTTCTACTTGAAAAAGCGTTAACTGAGGGTAAAAGTTTATGAAATATTTCCTTTTCTGAATTTTGCTATAGGGAGCTTATTTTAATGCTTGATCTCAAAATTCAGAAACAATGATGCAACACTAAATTTCATCATCATGTTCTGTGTTATTTCGTTATGCAAAAATACCGTCATTTACTGGATATCTTTAATCCAATAAAAATCCTTGCTCTTTAAGCTGAACTTGTGCAAACAAGTCAAGTGTATAAAGGTAGTTAAATTGCTTTTGTGATGGTATCGGGTGAGAGCGACTTTTGGCTTTGCGCAAGCAAAACAAGGGAAGCGAGCGACCGAAGCCGGAACAAAATGGTTAAGCTACTAAGAGCACACGGAGGATGCCTAGGCGCTAGGAGCCGATGAAGGACGTGGCGAACAACGAAACTGCCTCGGGGAGCTGTAAGCAAGCTTTGATCCGGGGGTGTCCGAATGGGGAAACCCAGCTGGGGTAATTTCCAGTTACTCACAACTGAATACATAGGTTGTGTAGAGGCATACCAGGGGAACTGAAACATCTAAGTACCCTGAGGAAGAGAAAACAATAGTGATTCCGTCAGTAGCGGCGAGCGAACGCGGAGAAGCCCAAACCAGAGAGCTTGCTCTTTGGGGTTGTGGGACGTCTCACATGGAGTTACAAAGGAACCGGTTAAGCGCGGTGCCGCAAATCCTTCGGATACCAACTCAACCATTACTTCCTCCGCGCGTCTACCCTGTAGCACCTCTACTTCAGTTAATTCAGCAATACACCGTGAGGATTGGGATGTTACTTCAACAGCATGTGAGCTGGAGTAGATCTTCTCTCCATTCAATGTATAGACATTGAGCCGCAGCTGGCCTTTCATGACGTCCCGAGTATCGTTCACAACCCACAACGCAAGCGGCTCACATGGCTCATGCTCCAGTGACAACAGAACAGGATGAAAGAATATTTTCCCATAATAAAAGGATGCCTTCGGCAGCAGTTCATAATCAATCATGGACCAGCTTGTTCCTGGCCAACTATCGTTCAATTGCCATACAAGAGCTCCGCTGTTGCGGTAATTGATGCGCCGG
>NZ_LFRE01000057.1:0-141408 GCF_001077515.1 Acinetobacter sp. VT 511
TGAAGGTTTTCAGGCTGCCAAATACATGCTCAATTCCGATTCTTCTTTTATTGATTTCCTGATTATAGATTTTCAATTCAGGATCCAATTTACAGTGTCTTTTGGCTTTTAATGGCAACAGGCTATTCGGATACAACACATAAATCCCCTGATAGCCTTTATCTGCAAGGATAAAAGCCCCAAAAGGAATCTGGTTTAAATTGCGTTTGAACAACTCGAAATCATGCACTGCACCGCGACTGGTACATAAACTCAGAATTTGCTGAGTTTTGTAGTGAATCATGGCCTGTACTTTAAAGGTATCGGTCTTTTTCTTGCCGCTATAGCTTTTCTTCTGTTTTTTTAGGCCTTTGGATTGGAATTTCCGTGGCATCCACGATCACAACATTCCAGTCGATGCCTTCGCCCTCGGGTAAATCTTTGGGTAAATTAAACAGATTGGACCGAATCAGGCAGTCTTCAACATGACGGACAATTCTTGAGGCTGTGGGCTCTGAAACCCCGTAACTCGTCGCAACGTGAAATAAGGTTCGGTATTCCCGCCAATAGCTCAGACAGAGCAGAACCTGATCCTCCAGGCTTAACTTGGGCGGTCTGCCTTTGGCAGAGACATGCTTCTGCAATTGCTCAACCATCAAATAGAAAGTTGACCATGAGATGCCTGTGTATCGCTTGAACTGAGGATCAGAAAGCTTGTTTGAATCGATGTATTTCATCGGCAGATTATGCACGAATGCTAAGAAATCTGGAGTGCAAATATTAACCAAAAAGAAGATCGTTTTTTGATTTATGAAAGAGATCTAATATTTCTCAATTAACATGATGCACGTTATAAGAAATTATTTTTTATAATTCATAGTTTTGTTATACACATAAAAGCTTAATGCTGTTGAATTGAGCTTTTTTTAGTGATTTTCAGTATTTTACGCTTAAAATAGAGGCAATATTTCATAAAATTGCTTATTTCTTTAAAACTAATAATTTTTTAGTAGCTAAAGAAATCCCCTCTCAACATAGCCACACACCACAAAATTTTATACAATAGTGCATCATTTTCCATGGTGCTATTTCTATGACTGCTTGGACTGCTCACGTCACTGTCGCAACCGTTGTCGAAAAAGACGGAAAATTCCTTTTTGTAGAAGAATATACAGAAGGTGTGACACACACAGTATTTAATCAGCCAGCAGGTCATGTAGAATGCGGTGAAACCATTGTCGAGGCCGCAATTCGTGAAACCATGGAAGAAACCGGACATACGGTTGAAGTGACCCATCTTTTAGGCATGTATACCTATACCCCGCCGATGTTTCCAGACCGTACTTATTTTCGCTTCTGTTTTTTAGCCAAATCGGTTGATTATGACCCACATGCAACTTTAGATACGGACATTGTCGGTGCAGTCTGGATGACTTTAGATGAACTGCAAGAGTCAGCTCGTGCGCGTAGTCCGCTGGTGATTAAAGCCGTACAGGATGCGCTTTCTGGTCAAAAATACCCTTTATCGCTCATTTACGAGCACCAAAACTCTCCCTTAATTTCAAATTTGGATGCCTAATCCTATGCAACAACGTGTCATCGTCGGAATGTCTGGTGGTGTAGATTCATCTGTGTCTGCAGCACTTCTACTTCAACAAGGTTATCAGGTTGAAGGTCTTTTCATGAAAAACTGGGAAGAAGATGACGGCACAGAATACTGCACGGCAATGGATGACCTTGCCGATGCTCAGGCCGTTTGTGACAAGATCGGAATTAAACTGCATACTGCCAACTTTGCGATGGAATATTGGGATCGCGTATTCGAGCATTTCTTGGCTGAATATGCGGCCGGCCGTACCCCGAACCCGGATATCTTATGTAATAAAGAAATTAAATTCCGTGCCTTCCTGGATCATGCGATCAACCTGGGTGCCGACTTTATTGCAACTGGTCACTATTGTCGTCGTGGTGAAACCATGACCAATTCTAAAGGTGATCAATATGCACCTTTATTGCGTGGCGTAGACAACAATAAAGACCAGACTTACTTCCTGCATGCCGTTCATGGTCGTGAAATTAATAAGACTCTGTTTCCGGTAGGTGAAATTGAAAAGCCGCAAGTACGTAAAATTGCAGAAGAATTAGGTCTTGCCACAGCAAAGAAGAAAGACTCGACAGGCATCTGTTTTATTGGTGAACGCCGCTTTAATGACTTCTTGAAGCAATATTTACCGGCTCAACCCGGAAAAATCGTGCTAGAAGACGGTAAAGAGGTTGGTGAACATCACGGCTTAATGTACTATACGCTCGGTCAACGCGGCGGGATCGGCATTGGCGGTATGAAAGGCGCTGAAGAAGGTGCCTGGTTTGTACTGTACAAAGATATCGAGGGTAACCGTCTCGTGGTTGGTCAGGGTCATGAACATCCACTGATGCAAAGCAACATGCTTTGGAGTGAAGCGATTGACTGGGTGGCGGGTGAGCAGGAGATCTCTGAATCAGGTTTCCGCTGTACGGCAAAAACCCGCTATCGTCAGCCTGATCAAGCGTGTACCATTTATAAGGATCCAGAAATACCCCAAGGTGTTCGGGTAGAATTTGATGAGCCACAACGAGCTGTGACCCCAGGTCAAAGCGTGGTGTTCTACTCAGGTGAAGTATGTTTGGGTGGCGGTGTGATTCATCATACCAATGCACCTAAACCTGATTTTATATAAGGATGAGGTCGGCATGACGAAATTACCTTTTCAACAGGCCACAGCGTTGAATGTTCGTCAAAACCGTGCTTTGGCGTTAGCGGGTGTGTTTCAGGCCACCCAGCTGACCCATATGACTGCTTTAACCAGTCAGCAAAGCATTGGGGAAAGTGGTAATTTCTATTTTGAACAGCTGATTAAAGCCAGTTTAAATATCCGACCAAGCGGCTCGCTCAATGTCCAGACCTTGGATTTGTTTAATCAGCTGGCTGATATTTCTCTCGGATTAAAGACCTTAGAAAGTTCCATTACTCAACCCTTCGATACCAGCCCAAAATCCAGACTTCCAAAACTCTCCTCTACCAAGCTGCCAATGTCCTATGCGATGGCACTTCTTCAGTTAGAAAAGAAGGTCTACAGCAATCCTAAATTTGTTGAAATTATTGAACAATCCCAGCAAAAAATTTTAAGACAGCTTTCCTTTTTCGATAATAACTATATGCACCCCAGCATCATTGCCAATCTCGCACAAACTTATGTAGATACTGCCGGACAGATTAATCCGCGCATTATGGTGCGTGGCAATGCTGAAGCCTTTAAAGATGCCGGTCACACCAACCGTATTCGTGCTTCATTGTTTACTGGCCTGCAGATGGCGCACCTATGGCGTCAACTCGGCGGCAGTTCCTGGGGTATGGTTTTTGGCAAGCGCAAGCTGCTACAGGATATCCAAAATCTCGCGCGCTTACAGTTTCAGGCAGTTTAACTGATGCTGTACGCGTATCTCGTTTTTCGTTTAATTCCAAAATTTAGGGAATCGATATGAACGCTTTAACTGCACTTTCTCCATTAGATGGACGCTACGCTAGCAAATGTGATGCGCTGCGCCCTTTTCTTTCTGAGTTTGGTCTAATCCATGCTCGTGTGACTGTTGAAGTGCGTTGGTTACAAGCGCTTGCCAACCGTCCTGAAATCACTGAAGTGCCAGCTTTCTCATCTGAAACCAATGCAGCACTTGATGCGATCGTTGCAAATTTCTCTGAAGAAGATGCGAACCGTATTAAAGAGATTGAACGTACGACTAACCATGACGTAAAAGCGGTTGAGTATTTCCTAAAAGAAAAAATTGCAGGCATTGAAGAACTGAAAAATGCAGGCGAATTCATTCACTTTGCATGTACTTCTGAAGACATCAATAACCTGTCTCATGCATTAATGCTGAAAAGCGGTCGTGATGTACTGGTTGAGTCTATGCAACAAATCATTGATTCAATTGTTGCATTAGCTGAAAAACATGCTGACCAACCAATGTTGTCTCGTACACATGGTCAAACAGCGAGCCCAACCACTTTGGGTAAAGAAATGGCGAACGTGGCTTACCGTCTTGCCCGTCAAATCAAACAGTTCAAACAAGTTGAGCTACTGGGCAAAATTAATGGTGCAGTGGGTAACTACAATGCGCATCTTTCAGCTTACCCAGACATCAACTGGCCTGCGCATTCACAAGCATTTGTTGAATCTTTAGGTTTGACTTTTAATCCGTACACCACTCAGATCGAGCCACATGACTACATGGCGGAACTGTTTGATGCGCTTCGTCGTTTCAATACCATCTTGATCGATTTTAACCGTGACGTTTGGGGTTATATCTCGCTCGGTTTCTTCAAGCAAAAACTAAAAGAAGGCGAAGTGGGTTCTTCAACTATGCCGCATAAAGTTAACCCGATTGATTTTGAAAACTCAGAAGGTAACTTAGGTATTGCCAATGCAGTTCTTGCGCATCTAGGTGAAAAACTGCCTATTTCTCGCTGGCAGCGTGACCTGACTGACTCAACTGTTCTTCGTAACATGGGTGTAGGTTTTGCGCAAAGCTTGATCGCGTTTGAAGCTTGCTTAAAAGGCGTGGGTAAACTTGAACTGAATGCTGCACGTATTGATGAAGACTTAGACAATGCTCAAGAAGTCTTGGCTGAACCAATTCAAACGGTTATGCGTCGTTATAACGTTGAAAAACCATACGAAAAATTAAAAGCATTGACTCGTGGTCAGGCAATGACTCGTGACATGATGGTTGATTTTGTAAACGGTAACGAATTAGAAGCTGTTCCTGCAGCAGATCGTGCTCGTTTGGCTGAAATGACACCTGCAACCTATACAGGTAATGCATCTGAACAAGCAAAACAAATTAAAGACTTAATCGCTAAAATCTAATTTAGACAGTTAAGACCAAAAGCGAAGCTCCGGCTTCGCTTTTTTTATTTATAATCATGTCTAACTTTAAGAAAAATGATATAGAAATAGATGATGGATCATCGCTTAAGCAGCAAACATTTTGTTAGTTTAGGGATTTTGGCAATTGCGATTATCTTTGCCAGTATTCATCCTTTAGAAATGGAATCTTATCTGCTCCATCAAACAGGTACGGTTTTTATGATCGTTATGTTGATCTTGTGCCTGTATAAAATCGGATTGAGCTTTTTCAGTTTCAACCTTTATCTGGCTTTTCTGCTGATTCATGTGGTTGCTGCACATTATCTGTATTCTTATGTACCTTATAATGAATGGACTCAGACACTCTTTGGCTTTGACCTGAATGCTGCCATGGGCTGGTCACGCAACATGTTTGACCGTTTTGTGCACCTAGCTTTTGGCCTTCTACTTTACCCAGTATTTTACCGGCTATTTCAGGTCTGGCTGCCGCAGCAAAAACCATTCACAGTTTTTTTGTTAGTCATTCAATTTGTCATGGCAACCAGTCTGATTTATGAATGGATCGAATGGCTGATTGCGATTGGCTTATCCCCTGACCAGGCAGAAAGTTATAATGGTCAGCAAGGCGACATGTGGGATGCACATAAAGATATGTTTTTAGCAACAGTTGGGTCGATGTTTACGGGTGCACTGATGCTGATTTCACAAAATAAAAAAGCTCATTAAAGTGAGCTTTTTAGATCATCATGAATTAAAGTTTTGAATCATGGATTTAATTACCTTCATGTTTTGCAATTATGGAAGTGGGCAATATCGCTTCCAATCATCTTTCATTTTTTGCAATTCACTCCCCGTTAATATCTCGCTGTAATAAATGAAATAGATTGCATCAGGATATTGAATTTCATGGCGGAACATCATGCCACGCAGTGACACAGATAATTCCTCAGGAAAATCATCCAAATTCAATTCTTCAAACTCGTAATTAAAATAACAATTTTGCGTTGCAAGATATGCTTCAGCGACAGCCATGTTTCTGCTCTAACAGTAAAATATGCTTTATTTTATCTGATTTACCTCAGTGCTGGTCGGCATTTCAGTAGGGTCAATCCATTTAACAAACTTAGATTTTGACAAGTGTGGGTATTTAAACTTATCTAAATACTCAAAACAGACCCTTTGCCCTTTCGGCATTTTCTCAGAATCCTTATCGAAATATAAATAACGACTATACTTGGCACCATTGAAGCGAATGATTAGGCTTTCATGCTGAGTTCCACCTCGAGTTTTATATACCTGATAAGACTGCACCACACCACATTCTTTCGATGGAGTAACGGGTGGATTATTTGGCTTTAAAACACCATATAATAGAAAAATACATGCACCAGGTAGAAAGCTCAGCCAAAACAGAATCTTCTTCGAATCATTATTTATGAGTTTGGCTTCAGCATAGAGCATACATAACATCGGAATAAACACGATGCTAAAGAATCCCAATAATAAAATAAACGTGAGCATATGAGCCTAGACTCAATCAAAGTACTTCACTTATATCATAATGATTTGATTTCAAAAATGAAAAAGCCCACCGAAGTGAGCTTTCCATATCATTTTCAGAGCAATAAATTAAAGTTTCGGATCACGCATCTGAACCAGATTTGAATTGGCTTTCGTCAGCGAGTCGACTACTTTGTTCATCACTGCAGGGATCAAGGAATCAGCAATTTGTGCTGCCTGCAAACCCAGTTTTTCACCTAAAGTTGGTTTCTTACGCGTGTTGATCGTATACACATCATGCTGAGGCAATAAACCCAACACATACTCATCCGATGTTTGCAACTTATCCACCAGATTTAGATCCAGCGCATCCTGACCATACCAGTGCTCACCTGTTGCCACTTTTTCAACATTGAGTTGCGGACGATACTTTTCCACAAAATGCTTAAACAGCGCATGCGTTTGCTGAATTTCTTCTTCAAACTTGGCTTTACCTTCTTCAGTATTTTCACCGAACATGGTTACGGTACGTTTGTACTCACCTGCCGTAAACAGTTCAAAGTCAATCTTGTTGTCTTTTAACAGACGGTTAAAGTTCGGTACTTGAGCAACTACACCAATTGAACCCACAATCGCAAACGGGGCAGAAATAATTTCGCTGGCAATACATGCCATCATATAGCCACCGCTAGCAGCGACTTTATCGACGCAAATCGTCAAATGGAATCCTGCTTCACGTAATCGCACCAGTTGGGCAGCTGCCAGACCATAGCCGTGCACCATACCACCTGGACTTTCCAAGCGTACGATTACACGGTCGCGTCCAGCTTTTGCTGTTGCCAGAATCAACGTAATTTCTTCACGTAGCTGTTCAACTGCAGAAGCAGCAGTATCCCCTTTAAAATCGAGCACGTAGATTTTTTCATTAGTTTTTTTACGGGCACGTGCTTCTTTTGCCAGTTGCTGACTTAACTGCAACAGCTCCAGTTTAGAGGCTGTGGTTTGCGCAATTTTTTTTCGTTGTTCATTAATACGCGCATTCAGGTGATTGATACGGATTTCAGCCGGTAGTTTCGGAGTATGAAATAACATATAAAATCTATTCTCAGTTTAATTCGGGCTATAAACCTTAGATTAGGTCAATTTGGTATTTTTTCAACCATATTATTGACTGAATTCTCTCGCACTGCTTTTAGTTGCAAAATTCCATATTGTTCTTGTATTTTTGCAATTGATAACCACCGTAGCATTAACGGAAATTGTATATAGTAAAGCATCCCGATAATAACAGCATTAATCGGCCACCATGCGAGAATCCAGAAGCTCGATCCTCGGCTACTCGTGAATGGTGTGACCCAAATATACATTGCAATACAACCATAAATCACCACACCAATCATTAGATATTGAAACCATGGATGTTGCAAAAAATGCCGAGTCATTGAGTCACTTAACTTTTGCTGACCAGACCTGTCATCATCTACACTTTCTACCACTTGTTTTAATTTGAACTGATACTGCGCATAAGCTCGAATGTATGCGTTCCATTTTCTTCGGAAAGCGACAGAGCCTTCGAGCTGCCTAAAACGCAGATAGATTAGAGGTACAATGAATATGGAAACCATCACATAAACATCATATAACCAACGATGATAATTGCTCATACCTTGGCTTTGTGAAGTGGGAAACCACCCTTCATGCAGAACCAAAGTCGCCATAAAAAGACTAATACCAACCAAAAAGATGCTTAGATTTCTTGGAAAATTCACTGAGCCGAATAATGCTCGATAGAGCGCTTGCTGTGTTTCAGCAACGACCTTGCCTTCTTTTTTGGTCAAATTATAATTACGCATCTCAATTTAATTTTATAATTTTAAAAAATCACATACAGCATAACAAAAAAAACAGAATCCTAAGATTCTGTTTTAAAATATTTTTTAAATGTGTATTAACCAAAACGACCAGTAATGTATGCTTCTGTCAACTGATGATCCGGCTGGCTAAAGACTTTTTCTGTCGAATTCACTTCAATTAAATCACCTAAATGGAAATATGCAGTTCGATCTGATACTCGTGCCGCCTGTTGCATTGAGTGAGTCACAATAGCAATCGTATATTGGGTAGAAAGTTCGGAAATTAGCTCTTCCACTTTTGCTGTCGCAATCGGATCCAGCGCTGAACATGGTTCATCCATCAGGATGACATCCGGGCTTACCGCAATGGTTCGCGCGATGCAGAGACGTTGCTGCTGACCACCAGATAAAGTTGTTCCCGGCTGATTCAGTCGGTCCTTTACTTCATTCCACAATCCGGCCTTACGCAGACTATTCTCGACAATTTCTTCCAGATCGTATCTATCGCGAGCCAGACCATGCAGTTTCGGGCCATAGGCAACATTGTCAAAAATAGATTTTGGAAATGGGTTTGGTTTCTGGAATACCATGCCAACCTGCGCACGTAGCAATACTACATCCAGATTAGGATCATAAATATCCTGATGATCCAGCAAAACTTTACCTGTCATACGGCAACCATCAATGGTGTCGTTCATCCGGTTAAGAGCGCGCAGGAAAGTGGATTTACCGCAACCCGATGGACCAATAAAGGCGATCACTTCATTTTCATAAATGTTCAGGTCAATACCTTTGATCGCTTCGAGTTCACCATAGTAAACATGTACATCCTGCGCACTCAGCTTGACATTGCCCGTCTTGTCTTTTTTCTTATTTTCAGCTTGGGTCTCGAACTGAGAATTATATGAAATCAGGGGCTTGGTTGCAGCGGCATCTGCAATAAATTTATTTTGCTGGAGGTTCATGGATAGATCCTTTTTTAAATAGTTTGAAATATTCATTGTTTTCATTATTTTCTCCTTACCAACGGACTTCAAACTTCTTGCGTAACCAGATGGCTAAGCTGTTTAAGCCAATCATCATGACAAGGAGAACAATAATGGCGGCAGCAGTACGACCTTCGAAGAAGTTACGCAATTCATTACCCTGCCACAGGAAAATCTGTACAGGCAAAGCAGTCGATTGATCTAGTGGCGTTGCCGGTACGCTAGCAACAAAGGCGCTCATCCCGATCAATAACAGTGGTGCGGTTTCACCAAGTGCCTGTGCGACACCAATAATCGCTCCGGTCAAAATACCCGGTAGTGCGAGTGGTAAAATATGGTGGAATACAGTTTGTAAACGTGATGCACCTAAGCCTAAGGCTGCCTGACGAATCGATGGTGGTACAGCTTTTAGAGAAGCTCGTGTAGTAATAATCACGGTTGGCAAAGTCATCAGACTAAGTACCAGACCACCGACTAATGGCGCTGAAAGTGGTAAATGCATCCAGCCGATGAAGATCGCTGCACCGAGTAGACCGAAAACAATAGACGGAACGGCTGCCAGGTTATTGATGTTGACTTCAATGACATCGGTGATCCAGTTTTTTGGTGCAAACTCTTCCAGATAGATTGCTGAAGCTACACCGATTGGAATCGAGATAAAGATCACGATCAACATCATGAACAGTGAGCCCATGAATGCACCTGCCAAACCAGAGGTTGCAGGCGAACTACGGGAGTCCGGATTAGTAAAGATATTGGTATTGAAGCTGTTTTCGATCACGCCTGAAGCTTTCATGTCATCAGCAATCTGGCGGACTTCAGGACTTAGCTGTTGCTGCTCATCTGGCAGGTTACGGTCAATATTACCTGCAAGCCATACATCAACATTGGCGTCGGCCAAAATTTTAACTTCCTGGGTTTTTCCGACCAGACTTGGATTGTTCAGCACCATGTCACGCAGACGATAGGCTTCTGAACTGGTATATAAATAACCCAGTTCATCACGCTGGTTTTCCAGCTTGCCGTCTTTGGCAATCATGCCATTAATGATCAGGGCATCCCAGTCGACCATGCCAGCCTGCATCTGCCAATCCACCATACGCTGTTCAAACTGTGCAGGAGACTCGCCGGCAGTCTGTTTTGGTTGTGGACCAATATTGACAATTGCCGGATCGAAATGGATAGGCAGGCTCATACTGCTTTGCCAGAATGCCGGCAAGCCTTTGGCCAAGATACTACCGAATAGCAATACGACAAAGAACAGACCCGCCAATACCGCAGAAAAACCAAGCATACGAAAGGTTTTTTCTTTGCGATGGCGCCGTGCAAGAGAGCTTTGAATGGTCTTTTTACGCTCTTCACGCAGCTCAGCATTAACAGATGGATCAATACGCTGATCTAAAGGTGTGGTATTTGAAGTACTCATTAGTCGTATTGCTCACGATATTTACGCACGATGTACAGTGCGACAATGTTCAAACCTAAGGTAATAACAAAAAGAGTCAGACCTAATGCAAACGCAACCAGTGCTTGTGGACTGGCAAAGTCAGTATCGCCAGTTAATTGGTTCACAATGGTAATGGTTACAGTTGATACCGCTTCCAGTGGATTGGCATGTAACAGCGGGCTATTACCTGCTGCCAGTACCACAATCATGGTCTCACCAATCGCACGGGATGCTGCCAGCAAGAAGGCACCGATAATGCCCGGCAAAGCGGCTGGCAGCACCACTTGGCGGATCGTTTCAGATTTGGTTGCGCCTAGACCCAGTGAACCGTCTCGTAAGGCACGTGGTACCTGGGTAATAATGTCATCTGATAAAGAAGATACAAATGGAATGATCATGATGCCCATAACAAAGCCGGCAGTTAAGGCACTGGTCGCATTAATATCAACACCGACCATAGCACCGAGCGTTTTAATAAATGGGCCCAGAATCATCAAGGCAAACACACCGTAAACGATGGTTGGAATACCAGCCAGAACCTCAATAGTCGGTTTTGCCCATGAACGGAATTTTGGTGAGGCATATTCGGACAAATAGATTGCAATCATCAGACCCAATGGGACTGCGACCAACAGGGCGATTCCACTGACCATCAAGGTGCCCCACAATAAAGGCAACAGGCCATAACTTCCTTCGGCATTGCCTGAAGTGCTAAAACCCGGGTTCCATTGTGTGCCAAAGAAAAAATCAATTGGGCTGACGAAGCTAAAGAAGCGCATTGCTTCGCCAAACATCGACATGACAATGCCGAGTGTGGTCAGGATGGCAACACCAGAACAGAGTGCCAAGCTGATATTGATGACTTTTTCAACCTGATGACGTGCACGCAACTGATTACTGATACGTTTTTTGGCCCAAACCAGTCCGGCAACAGCAACAGAGATCACTACCACCAGCTTGGCATAGCTGCTGATGCTCATGATACGTGCCACCTGCTCTGCTGCAGCCAGTTCATAAGCCTGTGGTGTATCACTAACGCCAAAACCGGAAGCCAGTGCCTGCACCCGATCCACGATCACACTCAGAGCTGCAGAATCCATGCCTGCGACCATCCGTTGTGGCAGGTGTTTCAGCACCAGCTGTTCCAGGAGCACAGGTTCAACCAGATTCCAGATCATGAAGATTAAAAATGCAGGAATACCACACCATAAAGCCACCATGGCGCCATAATAGCCAGGACGCGAATTCAGCATTGCTGTGTTTTTGCCTTGGCCTGCCAATTTCTGGCTTCGACTTAATCCGATCTGATAGGCAACAGCGATAATCGCCAGTAACACACCCAGGAGTAGCAGATTCATGTATGCTCCACTGTTTTTTCAATCTTCATATTTTTAAAAAACCTATCTATGACTAAAAGCCGGTGACCGTTTCCAGCCACCAGCTATTTCAATATTTGCTTACTTCACTACAACTACTTTAGCTGCCTTAAAGTTAGCAAGTACTGCTGCACGTTCCTTATCAGACATTGAAATCAAACCTGCTTTTTCCAGTTTCGATCCTTTACCAGATACTTTCTTGCTCAGGAAGTATTCAGTGAACTGTGGCAAACCTTTGATTGATTTCAGGTGTTCGCCTTTCACATAGAAGAACAATGGACGAGATACCGGATAAGAACCATTCAGGATGGTCTGCTCAGATGGTGCAACGTTGTTAACTGTTGCAACACGCAGTTTGTCACGGTTCTGGTCATAGAAACCTAGACCAAATACACCAACTGCACTTTGAGAGGTTTTCAGACGTGCCAGCGTTTCGGTGTAGTCACCTGAAATTTCAATAACACGACCATCTTTACGGAAAGTGGTACAGGCTTTCTTTTTGGCATCTTTATCTAAAGACTTAATTGCAGCATATGTTTCACAACCTGCATCCACCATCTTCTCCTGGAAGACTTCGCGTGTTCCATGATTCGAAGCAGGGATTACCAGTGTGATCGGCTCATTAGGAAGTGACTTGTCAATCTGGTTCCAGCGTGTATACGGGTTAGCTACCATTTTGCCATTGGCTGGTAACTGTGCTGCCAAGGCTGCAAAAACATGTTGTGGACGAAGTTTGTAAGCTGCTTTTTTGGCATTCGATGCAAAGACAATACCGTCATAACCGATTTTGATTTCTAGTACCTGGTTAACGCCATTCTTTTTACATTCTGCCAATTCGGAACTTTTGATCTGGCGAGATGCGTTTGCGATATCGATGGTATTATCACCAACACCATTACAGAACTGCTTTAAACCACCTGACGAACCGCCTGAGCCGACAACTGGAGTTTTAAACTGCGGGAAAGTATTGCCAAATTCTTCAGCTACAATACTTGCATATGGAAGTACAGTTGAAGAACCTGCAATTTGAATTGTGTCGCGTGCTGCATTCGCTGCAGTCATGCCTAGCCCCATCACTGCAAGTGCAAGTGTAATTTTTGTAAAGCGCATTCTGTATCTCTCACAATCATTTAAATTTGGAGTACGCCACTTTTTTTGTCGTGTTGTACTTGTTTCGATACAAGTATTTTGATTTTTAAATATGACAGGCTGGTTACAGATTTATGAAGATTTTATGATAGCTGTTACAGCACCAAATAACTAAAAAATATTTATTATTTTCAATATATTATGAATTATTTAAGAATTTTTTCGACATTTTTATAGCAACTAAATATGTAAAAAATTTTGTATTTCTTATAAAGAATTTCTTTTTTTACCACAATTTTGATGCATGAATAACCACTATTTAAATTCGATCTAGAAACAAATAATCTTTGTTGAAATATAAAAAAAGGAGACCAATAGGCCTCCTTTTTCACACCACAATCACTTATGCAATTGGTGGTGTATAAGTACCGTCAGCGATGGAATCCTTGATTCGATCCGCTTCTGCAAGCACCAGTGCCAGCAGGTTCTTCACGTTTTCAAGTGTTGCCACCGGACTTAAAGTCGTCATTTTCAGAGATTGAACCTGACCGACTTTAGTTACACCAATATTCGCTTCACCACGTGCAAACAGCTCATCTGCTACGTTCTGGTTCAGGGCATCCACAAACTCAGCTGGATAACCTGCTGGAACCACACGGAACAATACTGATGCAAACTGTGGCTCAACCAGAAGTTCCAGACCATCAGTTGCCTTGATGTAGTCTGCCACTTCACGTGTCAATTTCACGCCATGATCAATCATTGAACCGTAAAGCTCTTCACCCAAGGCTTCAACCGTCATCCACAACTTCAACGCATCGAAACGACGTGTCGTTTGCAGTGACTTCGATACCAGGTTCGGAACGCCGTGCTCTTCATCATAAGCAGAGTTTAAATACTCTGCTTCATAATGCATGAAACGATAGTTCGCTTCATCTTTGAGCAAAAATGCACCACATGAAATCGTTTGGAAATAATGCTTGTGGAAATCCAGTGTGATCGAATCAGATAACTCAATCCCATCCAGCATAGAACGATAGTCATTGGATAGAATCAGTGCGCCACCCCATGCCGCATCGATATGCATCCACGCGCCATATTTATTGGTGATTTCACGAATTGCTTTCAATGGATCAATCGCGCCCGCATCGGTTGTACCTGCGGTTGCTACCACACATGCAACGATTTTGCCTTCAGACTGAAGATGCGCCATGGTTTTTTCCAGAGCATCAACATCCATCTGTGCATTTTCATTTACAGGAACAGTGACTACTGACTGGAAGCCCATACCCATCATTGCCATGTTCTTTTGCACAGAGAAGTGCGCATTTTCAGAACAGATGACTTTGACGTTACGCATCGCGTCCGCAGGAATACCATCACGCTGAACCGACCACGGATTACCGTTTTCATCTTTCCAGTTTTTCGCGATGCAGGCATCACGCGCCAGCAATACACCCATCAGGTTCGACTGTGTACCACCTGAAGTGAATACACCCGCCTGACCTGAACCATAACCAACCTTTTGACGTAGCCAGTCGATTAACTGCACTTCCATCAAAGAACCCGCTGGGCTTTGATCCCATGAATCCATGGATTGGTTAGTCGCATTGATCAGCACTTCCGCAACCTGGCTTGCTACCATGGTTGGACAGTGCAAATGCGCTAGAGAATGCGGGTGATGTACTTTCAAGCTTTTGTTAAGGAATAGCTCAACCATACGCTCTAAAGATTTTTGAAGACCCAAACCATCTTTAGAAGGGTTGAAAGAAATTGCGCTACGCAATTCCTTGATGCTGCCACCCGTGTACATTTTGTCATTTTGCAACCATGCTGCAACCGCTTCGGTCGCTTGGTCCATCGCTGACTCATAGTCAGCGATAGATGCAGCATCATTGCAGAGTAACGCTTTACGATGTTCTGCAAAATCTACCATAAATTACGCGCCTCGAACTGCGACTAAAGCTTCAGCAACCGCTTTCTTGAAGCGAACCAGAACTTCTTCACACTCTGCCTGAGTAATAATCAATGGGCAAAGCAAACGGATCACTGTACCGTTACGACCACCTTTCTCAAGCAATAATTTATTGTTGAAACAAGCAGTCTGGATCGCTGCAGCCAATTGACCATCAGCAGGTAACGAACCCATATGATCAGCAGGTTTACGTTCGTCTACGATTTCAACACCGATCATTAAGCCACGACCACGCACGTTACCGATACATGGGAATTCAGCAGCTAGCTTTTTCAGTTCAGCTTGCAGGAAATCACCACGTTCTTGTGCGTTTTGCGCAAGGTTTTGCTCTTTAATGGTATTGATCGTTGCAAGACCTGTACCCATTGCCAGCTGGTTACCACGGAATGTACCGGTATGGCCAGCAGGTTGCCATGCGTCGAACTTACGTTTAATACCCAGTACCGCAAGTGGCAAGCTACCACCGACCGCTTTAGACATTACCACTACATCAGGCTCAATACCTGCGTGTTCAAAGGCAAACATTTTGCCTGAACGTGCAAAGCCCGCTTGAACTTCGTCAAGAATCAATACGATGTTGTGTTTTTCAGTCACTTCACGGATTTTCTGTAACCATTTTACTGGTGCTGTTACCACACCGCCTTCACCTTGAATCGCTTCAAGAATCACAGCTGCTGGCTTGGTTACACCGCTTTCAACATCTTCAATGAAGTTTTCAAAGAAGTAAGTTAAAGCGTCAACACCCGCTTCACCGCCAAGACCCAATGGGCAACGGTATTCGTGTGGGTAAGGCATGAACTGAACGCCTGGCATTAAACCATTTACTGCATTCTTCGCCGACAGGTTACCTGTCATGGCAAGAGAACCGTGAGTCATACCGTGATAGCCACCAGAGAAGCTGATCACTGAGCTACGACCTGTAAAGGTTTTGGCAAGTTTAATCGCTGCTTCTGTTGCATCTGCACCAGATGGACCACAGAACTGTAAGCAATATTCTTCTTTACCACCTGGAAGGTAGGAAAGAAGAGCTTCAGTAAAAGCATCTTTTAAAGGAGTGGTTAGATCCAGGGTATGTAGTGGGAGACCGCTTGCAAGCGTATCCTGGATACTTTGAATCACCGCAGGATGATTATGGCCCAAAGCCAATGTCCCTGCCCCAGCTAAACAATCAAGGTACTCAGTACCTTCAACATCGGTAACCCAGCAACCTTGTGCTTTCGCTATCGCTAACGGTAATTTACGTGGATAACTACGCACATTCGATTCCATCTGACTTTGGCGAGTCAAGTAGTATTCGTTTGTGGAATTGGTGGCAGGGTTTACAGAAGTAACGCTCATATCGAATTACCATCTCTGATATGGGTTGAAAGAAATAAGTCTGGTGACGTTTGGTCCTTTGACTCGGTGCTTTATAAGATTTTAGTTAGCCATAATCTTAGTTAACTAACTTAGGAGGCGGATGATACCGAATTTTTCAGGAAAATAAATAACTTTCAACTCAATTTACCTGAAAATTTATCGAAAAAAAATATCATGCCTGTCTAAGCTCTAAATTATCATCTTAACGTGTGACAAAGGAAAGAAAAGCAGCTTCTTTTATACTTTTTTGTAGCCTTTCAGAAAAGTTTGCAATTATTTTAATAAGGCATTAATAAATATATAATTTTTAAAATAATTAAACTTTAAAACTACAGAAAAAATAATCAAAAACTTAACACTCTTACCACAAATATTTCGCAAAAAGAGCACAATTGAGATTTAATATCTGAGGATCAGCCAAGATGGCTAATTTTAAGAAAAACAGGAAGAAAATATGCGCCTCCTAGCATTGTCCAGCCTTATACTTGCAGGCACCTTGGCGAGTACTGCATTTGCAGACCAAAATGAGCCACTGAATTATAATATTATTAATATTTCAGCAGAGGCCAGTCGCGATATTTCCAATGACCTGATGCATGCCAATTTATATGTAGAAAAATCCAATAAACAGCCTGCTGAACTTGCAGCGCAAATTAATCAACTCATGAACCAGGCCATCAATGCCGCAAAGAAATATCCGAGTGTGAAAATTGAAACCGGCTCACAACACACTTATCCAGTCTATGACAATGATAACCGCAAACTCAGAGAGTGGAGAGCTCGTGCTCAGGTGCGTATTGAATCGACTGACTTCAAAGCGGCTTCACAGCTAATTGCCGAATTGCAGCAAAACTTCCAGACTGAATCAATTAACTTTACAGTATCTGAAGCAAAACGTAAGAAAATTGAAAATGAGCTGATGCTGGAAGCATCCAAAAACTTCCAGCAACGTGCACAAAGCCTGGCTCAGGCTTGGAACAAGGCTGGATATCAACTGGTAAATATGAATATTAACACCAATAATTCAGGCTACCCACCGGTTCCACGTATGGCAATGGCCAAAGCGGCTTATGCAGAAGCAGCTATTCCAGATCAGGAAATGGCAGCGGGTGAATCTAAAATGACCGTGAATGCCAATGGTTCGATTCAGTTTAAATAAGTGTTAATAAAAGCACTCTGCTTTTAAAAACCACCCTTTTGGGTGGTTTTTTATCACCTGAGTTTGCTTTGAAAAATCAACGCTACAAATTCATACATACTTCGGTATAAATACTACTTTGATAAGTTTAGAGTAACCGACATTTGCATCAATCCTCTTACCTTATGTCTCTTGATCAACCCAACTTATATCTGTTTCATATTCTTAATGCACCTGATCACGCTTCAATATGGATGATCAACTATGCCTGTCTGATTGCACATGATTTGGTGTATTTATTCCTGCTGATCTTTGCCATAGCCTGGCTACGTGGCAATCGTGAAGTGAAAACCGGGATTATCAAAGCCTTTATCTTCACTGCCATTACCTTATCAATAAGTGAAGTTTTATCTGCTGTGTTGAATATGCCTCGTCCATTTGTCATGGAAATTGGTCATGCCTTAATTGAGCATGAAGCCACAGGTTCTTTTCCCAGCAACCATATGAGTATTTTTAGCGGGATTGCTCTCGCCTATTATTTTTCACCACAACGGGACTTGGGGCGACTTCTGCTCTGGACAGCCTGGCTGGTAGCTTGGTCGCGGATCTATGTCGGTGTACATTTTCCGATTGATATGCTAGGTGCATTCCTAATTGCACTTGTTGTAAATCTCGCTGGCTTACCGCTCTGGTGGAAATATGAGAATAAAATCATGAGCTTTATTTTCAGTATTCATCAATTCCTGTTTAAGCCTTTTATTCGGATGGGCTGGGTGAAGTAAATTTCCAGACATAAAAAATCCCGCTCGAAAGTGGGATTTTTTACATCTCTTTAACTTAATAGATCGACATATGATTGCGATCGACTTTAAATAACACTCAAAAACATTAAGCCAAAAATTAATCATAAGTTATTATTTTAAATCTATATTATTGAATTTCACTATCTTAACAATTACCATCAACAACACCCCAAAACCACTTACCAAGTAGTTAAATTGGTAGTTAAATTTTAATAGATAAGATATATATGCTCACCGTAAAGCAAATTGAAGCTATTCAGCCTCTTGACGATAAAACTGTTAAAAATTTTGATAGTGAATTGCTATATCTCTTCACTTCCACGACCGGTCGTAAAGTTTGGAAAGTGATTTACACTTTTAATGGAAAGAAAAACACAACCACACTGGGTGAATACCCGATATTTTCAGCTAAGGAAGCTCGCCTAAAGCGTGATGAAATAAAAAAACAAATTGCTGAAGGGATTGACCCAAACCAAAAGAAAAAAGAAGATCGAGTCCAAAAGTTATCTGCTATATCTTTCGCAGAATTGATTAAAAAGTACATTCACGATATTGCCCCAACTATGAAAGGAGGAAATAAAACAGCTTCAAGGCTTAAAAAGTTAGTGAATGACTATCCAAAATTAATGAAGAAATCTATTACTGATTTAGATCAATTAGATATGATTGAAATTCGGAATGATCGTTTATCCAAGGTTTCTACCTCTACTGTAAAATGTGACCTAGGAGCACTTGGAAGTGTATTTAAATATGCACGTCAAGAATTGCGTATATTAAAAACCAGTCCATTAATAGATGTTGCAAAACCAACTCAGGCCCCTCACCGAGAACGTCGAATCACTCAAGAAGAAGTTAATACTATCCTTCTCGGTTTTAATTATGATGCGACATATCAACCACTCACTAAACGCCAACAAGTTGCTTGGGCATTTTTATTTGCCCTAGAAACCGCAATGCGAGCAAGTGAAATCACTAATATGCAATGGTGTAATGTGTACGAAGATCACGTACTTCTACCCGATACGAAAAATGGTACAGCAAGAAAAGTTCCGCTTTCTAGACGCGCTATTCAACTACTCGTATTAATGAAAGGATTAGATAACGATAAAGTTTTAACCATTTCCGATAGATCAAATGCCCTATCGCACGATTTTTGGCTTGTTGTAAGTAATAGATTGGGGATTACTGATTTAAACTTTCACGACACAAGGCATGAAGCTACTACACGCCTTGCGAAGAAACTTCCAATTCAAGATTTAGCAAAAGTTACCGGTCATAAAGATTTAAAAATGCTGATGCGTTATTACAATCCAACTGTACAAGAACTAGCGCAAAAACTTAATGAATTGGATGACCCCAACATTATCCCATTTAAGCAAAAAGTCATTTAAACACCATGCACTACACCGTAACTCAAGCAATTAAAAAATTTTCAACTCACAACATACCAAATGAATACTTCAAATTATGTCGATTGATACGTGATGGCATAATTCATACTTGCTTTGATGTATATGGTGTAGCGACTGCTGTAGTTAAAGAAAGTAATAAGCCCTTGCCTAATAAAGAAGTTGTTGGAATTCGATTTCTAAAGGAAAACGAAAACTTAATAGTTAGCCCTAATCAATGCTATAGCGATGCTATTTGTGATCTCATATTAGATAAGATTGACAAAGTTGATATTCCATTAGTAAAAGACAGTATTTCCAATAAATATGATTATGTTTTATTAAAAGGTGTTAAAACCAACAACATTCATTTAATTACAACCCAACTAAAAGATTGGCACATTGTTGTAGAAAATCCTCTTAATCTTTCGGAAGACACCTATACACAAAGACAAACAACAGTCAGAGACCTAGAAGAATTTAATATATTCGCATCGTTCACTCTTACAAAATTAAGCCTCTTAATCACAAAACAATCTTTAGATACATATTTAGAAATATTAAATGTTAATAAAACTAAAAAGAAAACTGTCAGTGATAGCTATCTCGAAGCTAAAAAATTAGTAGAAGAGCTTTCAAATAAGTGCTGGCAAGCCGATTCGAATGGAATCCTAACAAAATCGCTAATAGCCGGAAAAATCAAAAAAAAATTAAAAGGCACCAAATATGAAGATGAATTACCGGAAAAATTGGAGACGTTAGAAAAAAAATGGATTACGTCTCGACCGGAATCACTAAAAGAAAGAATCGGAAGACCCTCTTTAGAAGAAAAAGCTCAGGGAAATATTCTTATAAACCGAGTTTTGGAACTAGATGATCATAATTAATACAGACTCAACAAGTTTAACCCT
Source organism: Acinetobacter sp. VT 511 (assembly GCF_001077515.1). Classification (NCBI taxonomy): domain Bacteria; kingdom Pseudomonadati; phylum Pseudomonadota; class Gammaproteobacteria; order Moraxellales; family Moraxellaceae; genus Acinetobacter; species Acinetobacter sp. VT 511. Next base: position 20,712 of record NZ_LFRE01000057.1, read on the forward strand.
ATTAACTTATTTTTATTAAAAACCACATAACAATAATAGAACACCATTAGCTCGTAGCTAATCAGAAATGAAACTTAGCAACTCTGATGGTGTTCAACATGAATCTTCCTAAATACATCCAAGAAAAAGTAATCACTTCGGCGCCCGCCTCTCCGGAAAAAATCCATATTTGCAAGACCGGAAAATCAGCAGGACAAATCCGTAAATTTAAAGCAAAACCCGTTCGCCGAGGCTTACTTCCAATTACAAGCAAAACTCTTCGTTTATGGGTCAAACAAAATAAATTCCCTCAACCATTTTCTCTCAATGGGTTAACAGTTTGGGAATCCCAAACTGTGCTTGATTGGATTGAAGCACATAAGCATAAGGCTTCTAAAAATGCCAAGTGAAATGTTTTTAACCCAAAGTGAATCAGCCAATTTCCTATCTTTAAATTTAGGAAAGTCTAAGAAGTATTGGTACAGAAGACTTACCAAAAATCTATACCGTCCAAGTCTCTCACATGGGTACAGAATCACTGTCCATGTGTTGGATGGCAAACCAATGTACACGTTACCTGCTCTCCGTGAGTTTTTACGTGTTAACCAATCATAAACATCAAAAGGACAGAAAAATGCAAAATGTGAATTCTGCTAATCAGCAACTTAATGCAGATAAAGCAAAAGCACGCTCATTAATGCTTAACACTATTAAAAATATGATTTCAAAAGGAAATCCATATTTTAATCTTCATAGAGAGCATCGAATTGACAACGCTATTGCATACTTCAATGAACATTTCATGTTCAACGGATTAGACTGCACTGAACAAGAATTGGAGCAAGCATTTTTAGAGCGCGTAAAGCTAATGGAGGAATTCAATGCAAAGCACCTTAATTAGTTTCGAAGATGTTGCGGCCATTCTTTTGTCTAGCAGCCAAGTGACGATGGTAGATCAAAGTGAAACATCTATGATCTACAGCATTGAAAGTAATGGTAAGAAGTTAATTGTTATCAACACTCCCAATGAAAATTACTTAATTCAGTAATTCTCCACCAATCACAAAAAGGGCAGTTATTTAACTGCCCTTTTATTTCATTTCTTACTGAGAATACTTATGGAACATCTAACACACCATCAATTTGAAACCCAAGTTCGGAATGGACAAGATCCATATGATAAAGAGTTACGTGAATTCTTACTCGAATTAGAAATCGAAGAAATTCTAGAAGAGACTGAAAAAAAGTCTCCATATGAACAAAGTTATTCTGACTTATGCACAAGATATGCTGAAAATGCGAAACAAGCTTATCAACTTGAAACCGTTATTTTCTCTGATATCCATAGCTATGATTTCAAAGCAATGAATATCCAAATCAAAGCTCAAGTCGATTTCATTGATTTATACTTTGAAATTAGTAAAACAAGTACACGACACGACATTAAGAAATTTTTGACAGAGAAAACTGGGGTTACTCATTACATCTCAGAATACGGAACAGGTTTCATTATTAGATTGCACGACATGAATTCCTTGAGTGTACTACGGCGCCGTATCACCCACTTGAGACATTTTGAATACAAGATTGATAGCCTTAAAATCATGGAGGTTGAACTAGCAATTGACTTCTATAATTTCAAGCATAGAAGCCTCACTACAGCCCTTTTTAAATCAATCCGATTACCTAGTACCGTAGAAAATTTACGTGTCTATAACGGCCAATTAGGCGTGTTTACGCCTATCCCAAGCACGCCGCACTCAATGTTAAGAAAGTTAGGAAATAGCTATAATATTGGTATTAATCATAGAGATGCGGATGAATATTGGCATTTGTATGTAAAGACTACAGATTGCAATAAACAACCTCTACCTATGAATGAATGGCGCATCCGTGCGGAAAAGAACATCAAGAGCAATGTTCTTAATCAGATTGATAACCGACTTACAAATATCAAAAGAGTCTTGTTAGATGGATTTAAAGGACTTAGTTTTACACGATTAAAAGCCAACTCCCCGAAAACATTTACCGACTGCTATAGAAATACAGTTAAAGCTTTTGGCATCGAAAGTGAGAGCTATTATGACCAATCTAGACACAAGAGAAATTTAGCTAAATTCATAAAAACTCATAGTGAACTTAATCAACTCATTTCAAATGCTGTAAACAATCTAGCTCGAAATTTTTAGTTGGAAAGCCAACCACCATAGTAAGGAGTTAATACTATGGTAGTTGCAACATTCAAAGACGACAAAAGTTGTCGTACTTAAGTATCAATAACATAGACAAATAAAAATCATGTAGAGATGATATAAATATATAAAGTCGTCTGAAGGTAAAATAATGAATAACTTACATATAATCTGTGTTACGAATAAACAGTTCAAAGGTTTAACTGCGGATGGTATAAAAGATCAGTATGTTCATTCTTCAGATAATTTCATCACCGGTCTAAATAAAAATATTTGGGGCTTTAAAGATAGACTCAGAAACTATGAAATTGACAAGATTAAAGCTGGTGATTTGGTATTATTCATAAAAGGTGTTACCGGTACTGCTCGCGGAAAAACAGTAGAGACTGTAGAGACAATTCATTATAAGCAAATAGTTATTTGTAAAGCTACGACAGATCTAATTACAGAAGAATCCCCAGAAAATATTTGGATTGATGAATATCGCAATCTCGAAACTTATCCGAACAGATTTGAATTCGAAATTTTAGGATCCTATCCAAAGATTAAAAAAGATCTATTAAATACCCACTACCAAATTTCTAATATTCTCAATAAATTAGATGATATAAGCGAATCTAAGATATTAACACGAGCATTATTACTTTTAATGAGTTGGGTTGGTGCAAATGCTATCGTAGAAAATGTACAACTTAAATTAGATAGAATTAATGATTTTACGGAATTAAATCAAATACTTGATTTAAGTTCTGCTGAACTTGTTTCTAAGCCAAGTTCTGATTCAAAGTCGGCAAAGGCTAAATCCACTATAAGTAAAAAAGAGCGAAAAAAACAATCAAAAGAAACGTCTAAATTCTATGAAGATAGACTGAAAGAAATATTGGAAGGTCTGCTTAATGGTAATAATGAAGTTCCTAGAAATATCCTTGCTCGTATAGGTCAAGGAAAATTTAGAGAAGATTTATTCAAATTCTACGATGGAAAATGCTTAGTTACACAAATATCAGTTCCGACCATGTTAACTGCTAGCCACATTAAACCTTGGTCGGAAACTAAAGATGATGCCTCATGTCGTGATCCTGCAAATGGAATATTATTATCAGCTAATATCGACAGACTTTTTGATAGAAAACTTATTTCTATTAATCCTGAGTCTCTCCTCATTGAAGCTAATGATGATCCTGAAATTCAAGAAATTATGACTCCTTACATTGATAACAAATTAGAATTTCCATTTGCTGAAAAAAATCCTGATATGTTAAGTAAAACCATCGAATACTTAAGATATCATTACTCTAAATTTTGCGAATTAAAGGATCAAGATGCTAGAGAAAGCGGAAACAATACAGCAAACCCTAATTGATTCCGGCTTTAGTTGGAATACGCATGAGGATGCTTTTGCGAAACTTCAAGAAGAAATTACTGAACTAAAAGAGGCTATTGATCATGAGGAAAGTCATGATCGCCTTCTTGAAGAATATGGGGATTGCCTATTTTCATTAGTAAATATTGGTTGCAGATTGCAACTTGATAGTAACAAATCACTTGATGTTGCTATTCAAAAATATGAAAAACGTACTAGTTATCTTTATAGCAAAGCATCTGAATTAGGTGTCGATTTTTCGAGCGTACCTTTAGAGACACTACTAGTTTGGTGGAAAGAAGCCAAAGATAAGGTTTAGATTCCATTTTTCACTAACGGAATTGACTACACTCCAGTCTTCGCAATTTTACTATCAGTAATTTATAGCATGGCTAATGCCGTAACACTTATTGCTTAAGCTTTACGGCGATTTCTACCTACCTCTTCTGCCTAATAACTTATATAGTGATATAGATATCTATAAGGATTAGTATAAAACTTAACAATGACTTCACCCTAACTTACCTCAATAGCGTAAAAGAGCGAAGTCTTAGCAAAACTTTGAACTAATCTATGGATACCATTCATAAAAATTGTGTCTCACACAACATTCTTATACTTCATAAAAAATTAGTATATTCGAGATTAAAAACTATCGCTTAGTTGATCAATTTATTAAATTTCTTCTGAAGCACTGGATATCGGTTTCTTTCTATACCTGAATTGTAAGGAGAAGCTTTTTTATAGTCTTCAATCAAACAAATAATATCAGCATCCGACAATGCGATCATAAAACCCCTTTGATCTTGAGCTGTATCTCGACAACGTGATTCAAGTAAGTTTTGGTTATCGGATTCTCTATAAATCAACAGTCCAACCTTTCCTCGATTTGGAGAAAATCTACCTGATAATTGATCAATTTCAGGATTAGCAATTTTATTACTATAATTTTTACACTCAACAAAAATAAATGAGCATGGATAATGAAGTGTTAACCAATGAAAGAAACCTGATTTTGATTCATTATTAAATACAATATCTACTCTCTTCCGCCCTTCATGGAGCTTGTATTGCTTTTCTGGATAAGTCAAATTTGGATAAAATAATGCGGTTAAGATTTTTTCAATAGTTTTTTCATAAGCATCTGCATGTTCACTTCCTTTAGGAATAGCCTGTAGCTCACTAATCAAAATATCCCAATCTATTTCAGGTAAATTTTGCACTTCCGCAAGTTGTTCATTCGACAAAGGTGGTTTAGGTAAATTTTCTTTATCAGATTTATATTTTTCAAATATATGTTCACGACCTAAAGTTTGCTCAATTCCTGATTTTTTAGTTTGCCCATATTCTTTTATCAAATCTTTTTTATCTACTCTAGGAGCACCATTTTTTAAAAAATAAACTAAAGATGATTGTTTGCGGATATGCTCTACTCTTAACTCTTCAAGAATATAATGATAATAATATTCATTGAAGTCATATGAAATTTTTCTACGAACAATATTCTTAGGAATTAAAAGAAAGACATGACCCTCAGCCAATGGAAGCTCTACAAAATGCGACTCCCATTTTTTTGTCCGATCATTCCAAATTGGACCTGAATTGATATTTGGATATAGAGGGATACCATAATATCTACACATATCCTGAGTATATTCTATTAGTTTTGGACGGATAATATTACAGACAGCATCGGAGATCATATCGCGCCCAATTCCTTCAATAAGCAAACAGCTATCTTCTATATCTTTTAATAGTCCGGTAGTGGCTGCTTTACTATTACACAGTGCATCCCAAATCAATTCAGCTGATTTATTACCAAAACCTGAGCCTCTTGATCTACCGGAAGAATAACCTATATGAAATTCATTTCTTTCTTTTAGATTACTTAATAGTGCCTTAGCCTTATCATGCTCATTATTCTTAATATAGTACAATACTGTAGAGAAATACTGTTGTACCAAACTTGCACAAGCATGCCCCCATTGTGACTCTAAATCCCGTAATGCAGTTGGATCAATAAATACTTCTAAATCAGTTTCAGTATCGATATCTACGAAATCTATATATGCTTGCGTTAATCCTAAATTAAATTTTTCTGAAATTTTCATTTAATGCCTAAGTATATTTTTACGCGTATTGCCTTAAAATGTATAATATTTAAGCAAACACATGAAAGTATGAAACCAAAAATCTAGGTGTCTATCAAAATATTCAAATCCAGTATTGATATGCTTCAAGATGAATATCAAAACACTTTAAATGCTAATAGGTTTTATTGTTCACACTATATGTCAAAATATAAGAGCCTTACAAATTAATTTATTATTTGAATTTTACTTTAAAATTTAGGACTTACAAATGGATCTATTCACACCAATAGTTGACGAAGATAGACAACACGATATTTTTAAATTACTAATAAATCCTGCATTACATGCAGAGAGAAAAGTTATTACAGATTGGGCAACTGGATTTATTGATAGAGATAATAAGTTTGTTAAAGAATTTCAGACTACTTTTGAATCTTCATTTTTAGAACTTTATCTACATAAAATATTAAAAGAAGACAATGTCGACTTAAATTTTTCCCACCATGCACCTGACTTTGTCTGTCATAAAGATGGAGTAAATTTCTGTATCGAAGCAACAATTGCTAATCCAGAACAAGATGGTCTGCCAGCATACGGTTTTACTGAAAGTCATAAATCTTTCGATATTGATTTCGCTGAATTTAATAGAAAATCTATTATTAGGATTGCAAATTCCATTGTTACAAAATCAAAAAAATTTAAAAGTTCTTACAGCAATCTACCACACGTTATGGGTAAACCTTTTTTACTTGGATTAAACTCTTTTGACAGACCACATTCACACTTTACTGGACATCGTGGAATTATCGCCGTTCTTTACGGGATTTATCTAAATGAAGAAAAAGCTATAGCTAAAAATTTAAACTTTATCCCTAGAGAAAAAATGGACTTCATAGAAAAAGATAATGGGGCTGAAATTCCTTTAGGTTTCTTTACAACACCCGAGTATGAGGATATCAGCGCCATTATTTACAATCCATATGCAACATGGGGAAAAGTACGTGCGCTAGCTGAAGTATCCGATGCTAATAGATACTGTGTATTTAATGCTTTATATACTAGAGATGATCAAATGGAAGAAAGCTTAATTCCTGACATCCATATGGGAATTCTTAAAGAAGAATATGAAGAGTCAATATTCGATGGGCTTTATATATTTCATAATCCATATGCTAAATACCCTATGTCTGACTTATTCAATGACACTCTAATCTCTCATATGACTATAGATGATTCTGGTCACTTAGTTGAACGTGGCACCGGTAAGTTTTTATTATCCAGAAGTTTAATTTGTTATGATGCTCAAACATTACCTGCTCAATATAGAGAAGCTCTTAAGTGAGCTTCTTCTAATGTAAAAAAAGACCTACCATGCGGTAAGCCTTTTTTACTTAAGTAGTCAAATAAGTAGTTAAAAAAAATTATAACCAAATATTTTATATACAATTCAAACACTTAAATAATTAATAAATCGCCATATGATTGCGGTGAATCATTTCCAGTGAACGTGCTTCACCGAGTACCTGATGCACTTTGTCTGATGCTAGACCTTTGACGATCTCAGCTGAACGTGAACTAAAGTTCACACGTCCGACCGCAATACGGTGACCTTGTGTATCGACACATTCCACCACATCACCACGCTCGAAATGACCTTCAACTGCTTTAACGCCTACCGGTAACAGACTGCGGTGATTTTCTTTAATGGCCTTAACAGCACCATCATCAATCACCAGACGACCTGCCGTTTGCAAATGCGCTGCCAGCCATTGCTGATGTGCAGTAACACGATCATCATCAGTGATGAATAAAGTGCCCAACATTTCACCCGTCATAAGACGCGATAAAACGCAGTCACTGTCACCACTGGCAATCAGCGTTGGACAACCCGACTTCGCAGCCAGACGTGCAGCGCGGACTTTGGTCAGCATGCCGCCACGACCAAATTTGCCACCACCGCCAGCCATATCAAACAGACTCTCATCCATCGCACGTACGGTATGGAACAGTTTAGCGTCCGGATTAGAACGTGGGTCCGAATCAAACATGCCTTCCTGATCGGTCAGGATAATCAGCAGATCCGCATGCACCTGACCTGCTACCATGGCAGCCAAGGTATCATTATCACCAAAGCGGATTTCATCCGTCGAAACGGTGTCATTTTCATTAATCACCGGAATCACGCGCCATTCAATCAGGTGCTGCAAGGCATCACATGAATTGAGATAGCGGCGACGATCTGCCAGGTCATCATGGGTTAACAGTACCTGAGCAGTCTGGATCTGGTGTTTATCCAGCACGCTTGACCAGGTATGAATAAGCCCCATCTGACCAATGGCAGCGCAAGCCTGAAGACTGGGTAGATCGGTGGGTCGATTCTCTAGTTTCATTCGAACCATACCTTCAGCCACAGCACCTGATGACACCAGAATAATCTCGTGTCCTGCATTGTGTAGATCTGCGATTTGTCCCGCCCAGTGCGAGATGGCATCTAAATCTAAACCTTGCCCGTTTGCTGTGAGTAAAGATGATCCGATTTTAACAACGATTCGTTTACAACCCTTGAGCTGACGTTGCCCATCTACCACTTCTATCATCTTGTCCTCAGACTTATCTTTAAAAGATTAACGTACGTAATATACTTCTACGTCGCTGTCGTCATCATCTTCATCATCAAAGTCATCGCCACCCAGACGTTGAGCGCGACGCATTTCACGATAAGCTTCTTTCGCAGCAATCGTTTGTTCACGTGTTTCAGCTTCCAGCTGATCACGGAATGCTTTCATTTCTGCTGCATATTCTGGATCTTCAACTTCACGTTCGCGTTGCTGTTCGATTTGATCCATCAGGTAGTACACAACGTCTTTCGTCCCTTCTGCCGTTAAGCCAGAAGTTTTAAAGACAGGGCCTTCCCACTGTAATTCTTCAAGAATGTGGTTACACCATTCGTCACGTGTTTCTTCTGCTAACTGGTCAACCTTGTTCAGAACCAATACCACAGGCAATTTAGAGAGCGTTGGCGAGAATTTCTCAAGCTCTGCGATAATTGCTTTGGCATTGTAAGCAGGATCTGAACCATCAATCGGTTGTACATCGACAATGTGTAGCAAAATGCGTGTACGTGCCAAGTGTTTCAGGAAGCGAATACCCAGACCCGCACCTTCAGCAGCACCTTCGATCAGACCTGGAATATCAGCCATCACAAATGAACGGTAACGATCTGCATCTACAACGCCCAGATTTGGCATCATTGTGGTAAATGGATAATCTGCCACTTTCGGTTTTGCAGCGGATACTGCACGGATAAAGGTTGATTTACCTGCATTAGGCATACCCAGTAAACCAACGTCTGCAAGCACTTTTAGCTCCAGACGGATTTCACGGAATTCACCTTTAACACCATGGGTACACTTACGTGGAGAACGGTTAGTCGACGATTTGAAGTGGGTATTACCCAAGCCGCCATCACCACCTTGAGCAACCAATACCTTTTGACCGTCTTCGATCAGGTCACCAATAATGTCGCCAGATTCACTATCTACAATAGTTGTTCCTACAGGAACTTTTAAAATAACTGATTCGCCACCACGACCAGCACAGTTTGCGCCAGCACCGTTTTTACCACGTTCAGCGCGAAATCTACGGGTATAACGATAATCTACAAGGGTACTCGTGTCGTCGTCAGCCTGAACATAAATGCTGCCGCCACGACCACCATCACCACCATCTGGACCACCAAATGGTACGAACTTTTCACGGCGAAAACTGGCTACGCCATTGCCACCGTCGCCAGCCTCTACGGTAATGACTGCTTCATCAACAAAGCGCATATTGCCAATCCTCTAAAAACTTTAAAACCGCCTATTCTGCCATATTTTAAAGCATTTCTCGACTACATTTATGCACTATTCCATGAAGATCGCTCATTTCAAGGGTAATTTCATTCAGCTTGTCTCAAAATACAAAACAGTCTGAAAAATATTCAGACCTATAAAAATTCAAAATATAGTCTTTAAAGCTTAATTGATCGTTTTTTATTATTTCTGATTTGGCATCGAGCTGCCTATAGTGCTCAACGTCGAAAAAGAGCCCATGGTATAGCTATGACCACAGAAAAGAATTCTGTCAGCCCATTGTCATCACAATTTGTATTACTTATGGCAATGGCATGTGGTCTCTGTGCCGGATCAGCTTATTTTAATCAGCCCTTAATCTATTCAATCGAGGAAAGTTTAGGAATTACAACCAGTCAGGCTGGCTTAACGGTAGTGATCGCCCAGATGGGATACGTACTGGGCTTAATGCTGTTAGTACCATTGGGAGATTTTCTGAATAAACGCAAGCTAGTGGTCAGTCTGATGGTCTTTGCAGCCATTTCACAGATTCTGCTTTCATTCAGCACGACTTTATCAACGCTTTATGTGTTTACCTTATGTGCGACGTTTGGAGCAATCTCGGCGCAGGTTTTAATTCCTTTTGCTTCTACGATTAGTCCACCTGAATCCAGTGCTACTATTGTCGGTAAACTGATAAGTGGCTTGGTGATGGGTATCATCCTATCGCGGACTTTTGCTGGCTTTGTTTCGACCTATTGGTCTTGGGAAGGTGTTTACTTCTCTAGTGGAATCATTACCTTGCTTTTTGCCACTCTCATGTGGAAAAAACTACCAGATACTCAACCCCAGGCGGGTTTGACCATTGGCAGTATTTATCGCTCTTTATTTGTCATCGCTAAGCAGAACCCGCATCTGATTCGTCGTGCCTGCGCAGGTGCTTTAGGCTTCGGTATTCTATCTATGGTCTTTACTTCCATGACCTTCGTACTAGGTAGCGCACCTTACCATTTCACTGATTTTGAAATTGGCCTGTTCGGCTTATTAGGGATCATCGGAATTTATTCATCAAGCTGGTTAGGCAAAACCGTAGGACAAGGCAGAGAAAATCTGGTCGCCAAGCTATGTATTGCTTTAATGCTCAGCTCTGCACTGCCCTTATATTTTGCCCAGCAGAATATTGTGATCTATGCGATTGGCGTATTGATGGCTTATTTTGGCCTGGCCGCATTCCATGTATTAAATCAGAATCTGGTTTATCGGATTGACCTGAAATCACGTTCCAGAATTAATGCAGTATATATGACCATTTATTTTAGTGGTGCAGCTTTAGGCTCACTCGGTGCGGTTTATGCCTGGGAGCACTTTGAATGGGTTGGTTGTGTAGTAATTAGCCTTGTTTTCTCGATTGGGATTTTGCTGATTGATCGATGGGATTTTAGGAAGATGTTTGAGACAAAAATTTCATCTTAATTGACCTTTCCTTAACCCTCTGCTTTAAGGAGAGGGAAATTTATTAATTTTTTTAATTCCTTTTTACCGCTTTCGTCACTTATCAGCTCTTTTAAAACCAAACACTCTTTTTTAGAAAAATACAATCATCGTCAAATAGATGAAGTTGTCTTTTTTAAATGGTCATAATTATCATCGCCAACTAAGACCATATTTTTCAATATATTATATTTAGTCTTGACTTTAATTAATTGCCATCAATATATTTATATTGTTGAAATATAAGCTCTGTACTTTTTTGTTTTTCCCAACTTGTATAAATCATCAACACCGCTATAGGTGCAAACATTGTCGCCGACCAAATCAAAAGATTTTTTTTGCAGTAGACTTATCTTCTACAAACCTTTGTATCAGCGCATAAGGAGCAATACTGATCGCACATAAAATCTAATAGATCGCCATTTAAAGTAGCAACCAAATTTTCTGACTTTTTCATTTATTGCTTCCCCAAAAGCAATTTAGCTTCTATTTTGCAACACGTTCTTTATTTTCCAAAATCTCCGGCAGGCTACGCTCTAACCAACCAATCAGATAATTTATTTTTTCTGCAGCCTGTGAACCAGTAATGGTCAACTGATATTCCACTTTTGGTGGTACGACAGGATAGACCGTTCTTAAAATGAACCCGTCCCGCTCCAGCATTTTTAAAGTCTGGGCCAGCATCTTTTCACTAACACCTTCAATGCGCTGTTTCAACTCGCTAAAGCGATGAACGCCATCATTTAAACAACGTAACACCAGAATCGACCATTTATTGGCTAAGTGTTCCAGTATTTCACGTGAAGGACATTCTGTTGATAAAACCTGACCTAGCAATTTACTGGTTTCATAAGCTGACATAATATTTCTCTTAATTTATAAACTTACTTTTTAGCATGTACTTTCATTTAGAAAGTTATCAGATCAAGAATTCATCAGCAAGGTTATTTTCAAATTAATATTCCATTTAAATCCAAAACTTAAACCTAAAAAACGTGCAATAAAAAAAAAGCCTCAAATGAGGCCCTTTTTTCAGCTCAATACTAATTATGCATTAGTTTCAGCAGGAACTTTTGGATAGCTTACGCCGCCCATTTGTTCAGCAATACGCAATACTTGGCAGCTATAACCCACTTCATTATCGTACCAAACATAAGCAGTTAAGCGGTTGCCTGAAGTGATAGTCGCTTGCGCGTCGAATACACCTGCAGTACGTGAACCGATAAAGTCAGAAGATACAACTTCAGTCGAGTTGGTATAACCAATTTGACCTTGAAGGTTAGAATTGATAGAGATTTGGCGAATGTATTCATTCACTTCGTCACGATCAACTTCTTGACCCAAAGTCAGGTTAAGAATCGCAAGAGATACGTTTGGTGTAGGTACACGTACAGAGTTACCTGTCAGTTTACCTTGAAGTACTGGAAGCGCTTTTGCAACGGCCTTAGCAGCACCAGTTTCAGTAATTACCATGTTCAGTGTAGCAGCACGGCCACGACGATCAGCTTTGTGGTAATTGTCGATCAGGTTCTGGTCGTTAGTGAACGAGTGAACTGTTTCAACATGACCATTGATCACTGTGTACTTGTCGTTTAACACTTTCAGTGTTGGAGTGATCGCGTTCGTTGTACAGCTTGCTGCAGAGATGATTTTGTCTTCATCAAGGATGTCGGCTTGGTTTACGCCATATACAACGTTCTTCATGTCACCTTTACCAGGTGCAGTCAGAATGACACGCGCAGCGCCCGGGCATTTCAGGTGTTGAGCAAGACCTTCCGCATCACGCCATTTACCCGTGTTGTCGATTACTAGTGCATTTTCGATACCGTATGCAGTGTAATCCACTTCAGATGGATTAGATGCATAGATCACTTTGATGAACTGACCGTTTGCAATAATTGCTTCGTTTTCTTCATCTACAGAGATCGTACCAGCGAATGGACCATGGATGGAGTCACGACGTAATAATGACGCACGTTTTTCCAGGTCACCGTCAGATGATTTACGAACCACGATTGCTTTCAGGTTCAAGCCACGGCCTAGACCTGACTGGCTGATCATCAAACGTGCAAGAATACGGCCGATACGACCAAAACCGTAAAGTACAACATCCTTACCTTCAACTGAAGTTGCATTGCCTTCAAGAGATTTCACAGCGTCAGCAACGAATGCGTTAACATCACCACCTTTTGCTTTGAATTCAACAGCAAGTTTGCCTAGATCAATTTCAGCAGTACCGATGTTTTCAATTTTCGCCAATGCTTCAAGGATTGGGAAAGTGTCTACAACAGAAAGCTCAACGTCCAATACGCGAGTACGACGATGCGCTTTAAGGATCTGGATTACAGAACGGTTAATTAAAGAGCGACCGTAAACTGTAGCTACGATATTTTTTTCACGATATAACTGACCTACTAGGGCAATCATACGCTCCGCGAGTTCTTCACGGTTTTTCCAGCGACCTTGGTGCTCTGCATGGAGGGCAACGATAGTGTCTTTGCTCACAGATACGTCCTCTAATTAATTGTAAATCTAAGCATAAATTTCAAAACCCCATAATTGTAATGGAATTGGCAGCAAGTTTGAATCAAAAGCTGCCAAAGTCCTGAGGAAAACGGCCTATATTCACTATAAATTTTAAAAATAGTTGTAATTAGTTAGATGATTTTGCATTTAAAAATCGAAAAATAACATTTTTCAAGCTCTAAACCAGATTTTTGTTAAATGTTGTTTATTCACACAAATCTAAATCTCGAAGTTAACTGCATTTTCATGATCCAGTTGCAGCCTGCTGCCTGCTGAAAAATTCATATCCAGACTCATAGAAGCATTAAAGTTTTCCACATCAAAATCATCATAAGTTTCTGGCAAATGAATCAGTACAGGTAAACGGGTGAGACCATTATCCCCACAAGGAAAGGCATAGTGACGTTCAACTTTCTGGAAACTTTGCAAACTTTCAAATTCCAGAAATACACTGCTGTTTTCATGGGTTCTTGGCACCTGAATAATTTCCAGGAACATGCTACGTTTTAACTGCTGCAATTTATTCAGTGCTATTTCTATTGCCTCATCTGAATTATCTTTACGCCAAAGCTTTTTCAGCATGGATTTTTTTTCATATTCGGCTTTCTGACGGTTCAGCGTATTGATATATTTTTTCAGATCCCGATATTGCTGCACATTATCGGCAATCGTGGTTTGAATATCTTTAATCGGCTGCTCGGAACGCTGATGCATTACCTGCCATTCATTCCGGTTCATCGGAATAAAGGTTTCACCCTTACGCTTTTCCAGCAAACGGATAAATGCCAATAACTTATATTCGAAATTCTGGATATAGGAATTAAACATAAATCCTGGCTGAGCTTTGAAGTCCCGGTAATAGGCTAAAATTTCAGTAAAGATTTTATGTACATGCAAATAGAGATAAGCAAACTCTTCAATATGCGATAAATGATCACGAATCGCATCCCGCATTGGCAGCAGCAATTCCCGCGTCAGAATTTCCTCCAACTGCTTCAAATAGCGTTGCGCCACAACATCGGCATTCTTTTCAACCACCTGAACCGGTTCGACCAGCAGAGGTAATAACTTTAGTTCAGAGACCTGCTCCAGATTATGTACAATGTCCCTGACGTCCAGATGGATCTGGCTCTGCAAGGTTACCATTCGCTGCAGCTGGGATTTCAGTGTCTCTACTACCTCTTCATTCATATCCTCTTTCAGATCCAGAACCAGAATATTCAGATAAACTTGATCTTCTAATGCACCTTTTTCTTCTATGAGGAAGCGACGAATAGAATACGGGTTTTGTTGTACATCCATCACAGGCGCAACGATAAATAAAAACTGTGAAGTGCGGACAATATCAAAATGACGGATTTGCTGTTCTTTAATCAGAAAATAACGGAATAGCGGATGTTGCATTTCCGCAGTCTGTTTTTTTAATAAAGGTTTATACCAGTAGCCCAACAACTGTTGCTTGATAAACACTTCAATAATGAAGCATTTAACCTGCTGTTCAGTGAGCTTACGTACGCCTTCGACCGGCTGTAATTGAAGACCACGAATAATTTCAGCAGCATTCAACAAGAAAGTACGACGTAGTTCCAGCTTTTCACGCTGCATCTGGAAGTTTTCATTGACTTCAATTTTATCAATCTGCTCGAGTACGTTTTCCAGGTAGTCTGCAACTTGCAAGCTGTCATTTAACCCGAGCAGGCTTTTCAAAGAGAGACCGAACGTGCTGGCATAATAACGCATCCGGTCATTCAGAAATTTTTGGCTTAAAGCTTCTACCGAATGATAAGCCTGATAACGGTATTGATTGGTTTCCTGATCCCAGAGAATTCTTTTTGGCTTTAAAATCTGAAAATCGATACTTTCCTTGAGCTCAGGCGAGATATCTGCCAGAACGGCTTTAAGCTCCCGCTCCCATTCTAAATCGAGGCTCGGTTCCAGTTGGGATAAACGTGCACGTAACTGATATGGAATCGCAATCTGTGACATGTTTATCCCCTTTAAATATAACGAACATTCTTTTAAACAAAATGGTACATGAATTAGATAACATTTACGTCAAAATTATCTGACGAATATCACACTTATGCAAATAGCATTATTCATTATTTTTTTTGAATTTTTCCAACGTTTCAGCTTTTTTTTCAAGTTCATCTTTTTTCAACTGCTGCTGTTTTAAATGCAATATTCCTTCCACAATCAGCACCATCACTGCCAACCAAATCGGGATATAGGTCAGCCATTCTCCAGATTCCACCCGTTCTCCGAGTGCCATCGAGGCAAAAGCCAGTAACACTGGCTCCAGATAGCTCAGCAGACCAAAAATCACAAAAGGCAGATAACGGCTTGCCAGAATATAACTACCTAAGCCTAAAGCACTTAAGAAACCCAAACCCAACACTGCCAAGATGAGATGAGGGAAATTGACCATTAGCTTGAGAGAATCGCTATGTACAAAGCCCAGATAGAAAGCCACTGGCAGAATCAGACACAAGTCCCACCAGAATCCACCCAAGTGATCCGTACCAAAGCGACGGCGCAGGAAGAAATACAGTGGATAAGCCAAAGCCACATAGACCGTTTCCCAGGCAATAAAACCAATCCGCCAGATTTCATGTCCCACGCCCAGTACCGCACAAACCACCGCCGCCATCTGCCAGGCAGACAATTTTTCTTTATAGAGCACACAGCCAACCAGAACCATCACCAAAGGCAACAGGAAATAACCCAGCGACACTTGCAGGCCGCGACCATTAATCGGCCCCCATAAGAATAACCAGAGTTGGGTTGTACAAAGTAAAGAGCTAATAATTAACCAGATCAGAAACGTCGGCTGCTGTAGAATTCGCTTAAAAATACTGCTGATATGATTGAGATCACCTGACCACCACATAAACGCCGTCAGAAACGGGAGGGTCGCCAACATACGCCATGCAAAGGTTTGCTCACTGTCTAGTGGCTGCAGAAAAGGCGTGAAAATATAAAGCACACCAAAAACCAGTGACGCCAGCACTGACAGCGCGATCCCTTTATACATTCACTACCCCAAAATCTCTTTGCGCGCATTATATCGGGATGTCTTCAAGAATACTTGTCTCTATTCTTTGATCGAATGATAAATTTTCAAGGTGTAGCTTCTGATTGTATAAATATAAAAAAACCATGCCGAAGCATGGTTTGAGGATAAACTGAGTTTAGCGCGCAGTTTGTTTGGTGTGAATCACATCACTCAGGTCATAACCGACTGACTGTGCGTATTGTAAATATTCATTCACTACATTTTTATCCAACTGCGGATCACGTGAGAGTATCCACATATATTTACGTTTAGGCTCACCGACCAGAACAGTTTGATAGTTTTCATCCAGTTTCAAGACCCAATAATCGCCACGTCCGACAGGAATCCAGCGAATGAAGTCTGGCAAGAAACTGACTTTTAATTTGGTATTTTGGGGTGGATTTTGCACAAATGCCTCACCCCCTGACTGGGTTTGTTCACCATCTTTTTTAATACAGCGGTTATCAACCACGATATTGCCATTTTCATTCAAAGTATACGTTGCTGTGACATCACGGTCACACTTATTCTGAAAATATAAAGGCTTACGCGCCACTTCGTACCATTTACCCAAATAACGGTCCAGTTCAACTTTTTCCACAGTCGGTAATGACTCTTTTTGCGCATATGCCATGGTCGTAGCGCCCAAACCCAGAAGAACAGCACTACCAATCGCAATTTTGGCAATTTTTAGACTTGCCTGAGAAAAATTCTTAGTTGTCATAAAGTATCCTTTCATTCACACAGATGAGTGAACCATATGTTTTTGTAAAATTTTATCTGTAACAACAATAACGTCATCGTGTGAATAATTGTGTATCGATATGTAAGATTTATGATTAGTTTTGCACAACTAATCATAGGCAGATCAATTGCTTAACTCAGCATCTGAGCCTTCAAGCGTAGAATTTCATCACGCAAACGCGCTGCCTGTTCAAACTGCAGTTCTTTAGAAGCTTTCAGCATCTCTTTTTCAAGTTTAGTCATATGCTTTGCAAACAGTTTTGGATCTGCCAGCAGATGCCGCTCATCCGCACTTAAAGCTTTAGCCTGATCTGAGATACGTTCATCAATTTGATCATCATCGAGCACCTCTCCAGTATCGATTTCCTTGATCACCTGACGTACGGCACTGCGTGGGACAATACCATGCTCTTCATTAAACTGAATTTGTTTGGTACGACGACGATCCGTTTCATCAATTGCTTTTTGCATGGAGTCCGTAATCCGGTCCGCATAAAGAATTGCTTTACCTTTCAAGTTACGTGCAGCACGACCAATGGTCTGAATCAGCGAACGTTCGGAACGCAGGAAACCTTCTTTATCTGCATCCAGAATCGCTACCAAGGACACTTCTGGCATATCCAGACCTTCACGTAACAGGTTAATCCCGACCAGCACATCGTAAATACCGGTACGCAATTCATGAATAATTTTTACCCGCTCTACAGTGTCGATATCTGAGTGCAAGTAGGCTACCTTTACGCCATATTCTTTCAAATATGAAGTCAGGTCTTCTGCCATACGCTTGGTTAATGTCGTCACCAGTACACGTTCATTCAGATCTTTGCGGATATTGATTTCGGACAATACATCATCGACCTGGGTCAGCACTGGACGGATTTCAATTTCAGGATCGACCAATCCTGTTGGACGCACCACCTGCTCTACAATTTGTTCTGACTTTTCCAGTTCATATCGTGCTGGCGTTGCACTGACATAGACCGTGGTTGGAACAATACGTTCCCATTCCTCAAATTTCATTGGACGGTTATCCAGTGCACTCGGCAAACGGAAACCATAGTTCACCAGATTTTCTTTACGTGAACGGTCGCCCTTATACATCGCACCAATCTGTGGAACGGTTACATGTGATTCATCAATAATCAGCAAGGCATCATCAGGTACATAATCAAACAGTGTTGGCGGTGCTTCACCTGAAGGACGGCCAGATAAATGACGTGAATAGTTTTCGATGCCATTGGTATAGCCCAGTTGCTGCATCATTTCCAGATCATAACGGGTACGCTGTTCGATACGCTGTGCTTCTAATAATTTGTCATTTTCACGGAAAAACACCAGACGCTCTTTTAACTCTTCCCGGATGGTTTCAATGGCACGGGTCAGATTATCCTTTGGTGTAACATAATGACTTTTTGGATAAATTGTCACACGCGGTACTTTGCGGATCATTTTGCCAGTCAATGGATCAAACCAGCGGATCGAATCTACCTCATCATCAAACAGTTCGATACGGATCGCATTCTGATCCGATTCGGCAGGGAAAATATCAATAATTTCACCGCGAATACGATAGGTACCACGCAGGAACTCCAGTTCATTGCGGGTATATTGCATCTCGACCAGACGGCGAATAATGTCATCCCGACCAATACGATCCCCTTCCACCACATGCAGCAACATGCTCATGTAGGCATTCGGATCACCCAAACCGTAGATTGCAGAAACTGAAGCAACAATAATGGCATCACGGCGTTCTAATAAAGCACGTGTTGCGGACAACCGCATCTGGTCAATATGATCATTAATTGCTGAATCTTTCTCGATAAAAGTATCGGAAGATGGCACATAGGCTTCAGGCTGATAATAATCATAGTAACTAACGAAATATTCCACCGCATTATTCGGGAAGAATGCCTTAAATTCGCCATAGAGCTGTGCTGCCAAGGTTTTGTTATGTGCCATGACAATGGTCGGGCGTTGCGTCCGCGCAATTACATTGGCCATAGTGTAGGTCTTACCGGACCCTGTCACGCCTAGCAATAACTGATTCTTATAGCCCCGTTCAATTCCCTGAACCAGTTTTTCAATGGCTTGTGGCTGATCGCCAGCAGGTTGATAGCTGGTCACTAAATCGAAAGGGGTTTTATCAGACATAATTTGCGGCAATTCACTGGCAATATTTTGTTGTTCTAATTATGGGGTTAAATCTGAATTACTCAATGCCTAAACAGGTGTCTATTTGGTAAAAATTGAAGTCTATAAGTAACTTAATAGAATGATTACAAAACAGTTCCATCTCATCTTGTCCGCTTTGAATATTTTATTAAATTTCAAAAATATTTATTTAAAAATTAGCTAATAATATTTAAGAACTCAAACAAGTGGCACTTTAAACATCTCTATGAAGATAGCTAAAATTCAGTTACATAAAGTTCTAATTTCTCTTGAGACTTTTGCTTTCTTATAGATACAATTTGCCTTGACCCCTAGCAATTTCAAAGGCAACATGAAACCAATAAGGATATCGAATCAAAAGCCATGACTTACCAATACCATGATGAAAGCATCGTCAAATCCTTGCCAGAAAATACTGTATTCGTATTTGGCAGCAATATGGCAGGGCTGCATGCAGGCGGTGCCGCAAGAACAGCGCTTGAGCACTTTGGTGCTGTAGAAGGGGTTGGTCGTGGCTGGTCTGGTCAAAGCTATGCTATTCCTACAATGAATGAGCATTTGCAACAAATGCCGTTGTCACAGATTCAGCATTATATCGATGACTTTAAAATTTATACCAAGAATCATCCGAAAAATAAGTATTTCCTGACCTCGGTCGGCTGCGGCATTGCAGGTTATAAAGTAGAAGAAATTGCGCCTATGTTTAAGGGGATTTCACATAATGTGATTTTCCCGCAATCTTTTCGCCCGTTTGTAGAAAAACCGCTTCCGAAATTGAATGAAAAATTCCTTAAAACCATTTTCCGTGACTCTATCATTTTTGCTGACCCCACCGATGAACTGATCGAAGTGCTTGCAGTGACCGATAGTGAAAAAAGCCTGGCTAAAATTTTACTGAATACCCAAATGTATCCAACAGATAGTAATGGCCGTGATCGTGTTTTTGAGATTCAGGACATTCTGCATAATTTGAATGGTAAGGTTTTCGATTTCCAGAACAATTCTGAAGGTCCAATGGTCTTTGGTGGTGTGATTCTGGCACTGCTCGAACTATATAATATTAATGAACAGGATTTTTCAGATGTCTGGCATGGTAAGCGTGAAATCGCGCCACCAAAACCTGAAAATAAAGCACGTAGAAACCCTCTTTAATTTCAGAATTATTGTCAATCAAAGCCAATTCCTGAATTGGCTTTTTTATTGTGAAATATAAAAGGTGATCTAATAAAAATAGCATTCAATTTCAAGATAAATATTTAATTATCACATTATTCTAAAATCATTTTTTTGGTCTTATACTTGCCTCATTAAATTAAATAATAAAATTGAGCTGCTTGAATGAACATGCTGGATTCTCCAATTTTTGAACTATCTCCTATTGCCATGTGGCTTGAAGATTTTAGTGAGGTAAAAAAACAATTTGATCTCTGGCGTGCTCAAGGGGTGCAGGATTTACTCACTTTTTTGCAAGAAGACGAATCACGTATTTTAGAATGTGCGAAAAAAATTAAACTGCTTAAGGTCAATCCTAAAACACTAGAACTTTATCAGGCAGATGACTTTAACCATCTAAGTCAAAATTTGGATCTCGTGTTCAAAGAGGATATGAGCAAATCCCACATCCACGAACTCGTCGCTTTATGGAATGGAGACACCCAATTTTCCCATTCAGCAGTAAACTATACCTTGACTGGTCAACGTCTGGATATTCAGCTGAAAGGAATTGTCCTGCCACAACATGAGCATGATCTCTCCCTACTCTTGATTACTACTGAAGACATCACTGCTTATACACAAGCTCGTCGTTTAGAAGAACAAAATCGCCATCTGGCTGAAGCTCGTTTTATTTATTCACCGGCTTCATTATGGATCGAGGATTTTAGCCATATTAAAATTAAACTAGATCATTTACGTGATTTAGGAATTGAAGATTTTCAGACTTTTCTGGATGTACATCATGATTTTATTTATGAATGCATTAGAGAGATTAGAATCATTGATGTCAATCAGGCCACTCTCGATCTGTTCGGCGCCTCAACCAAAGATGCTCTATTAAAGAATGTACATAAAGTCTTTGCGAAAGAAATGGTACAGACCTTTAAAGAACAAATTATTGAGCTTTGGAATGGTAATCTGCATCATCAGCGTGAAGCCGTAAACTATGCACTGGATGGCAGTATCCGTCATGTCCTGCTTCAATTTACCGTATTCCCTGATTACCTCCATGACTGGAGTATTGTTCAGATCGCCCTGACAGATATTACCGCACGTAAAAAAGCTGAACATTATCTGGAATATTTAGGCAGACATGATGTCTTAACCCAACTATGTAACCGTTCATTTTACATGCAGGAACTAAACCGTCTGGAGCGTAATTTACTACGCCCAGTATCCTGTATTTTTATGGATCTCAATGGACTCAAAGAATTAAATGACTACCTTGGACACGATGCTGGAGACAACCAGTTACGTCGCGTAGGTAACATCCTGAATCAACTTATTCAACATACGCCCTATTCTGCCTCTCGAATTGGTGGAGATGAATTTGTAGTCCTTTTACCTGGTGCGGATCAAACTGCTTTGCAAAATTGTCTCAATAGTTTGCATGAACTTTTAGTGGTTGATAACCAGTTTTACTCACATCAGCCAATCAGCCTGTCAATTGGACATGCCACTAGCTATGCAGATGAACGTCTTGAAGACATGCTAAAACGTGCCGATCAAGATATGTATCATCAGAAAAGAAGCCATTACCAAAATAATGACCGCAGAATGCCAGCTTCTCAGTAAGTTGAATGATTTAAATATCAATAAATAAAAAAGCCATGGTCAAACCATGGCTTTTTTATTAGAAAACTTATCGTTTTCCCATTGAACGACGGGTGCCACGTGGTGGCATCCAGGTTCGATCAGCATAACGTTGTGGCTTGGGACGAAGATCCTCTAAGATCTCATCTGTTGCACCTTGATCAGCTTGCTTCAATGGAAACGGCAAATTAACTAAAGGCTTTTTCTTGGGAGTATTTGGGGAGCTCATCAGCTTGACTCAATAATAACTCAGTCTATTGTACAAAAAAAAAGAGCGAGATGTAAAAACAAGTCTTTTTATTGTGTTATCAAACGATGTTTCATTTAATGTTGCTACCATTTTTTGATTAAAAAAACAACGTCTCAAGTATTCCATTTATCTTAATTTAAGCAATTTTAGAGTAGAGTAAATACTCTATAATTATCTAAATTGAACTTATAACAATCCGTCATTTAAACTTCATGGAGTGAACTTTAAGATGAAAAAATCAACTTTTATATGTATGGCTACCGGACTTATTGGAATTACTTCCACCACTCAGGCGGCCGACTATTCAAAATATTTCAGTATGGAAGCCGAGGGCTTTAAACGTTTTTCAGTCTCAGTGGGGGCTTTACATGTCATGCCGCAAGGCAAAGCACAGCCGTTTAAAGTAAGTACAGCTGCTTATGAAGGTATTCAATCTGATGTTGGAGAAATCTCGTCCCAGGCAGTTATTGATAACCGTGCAGAAAACTCATCAGGTTTGGCTAATTGGCTAATTGATTTAATTAATGGTGTGAATCCAAATAGTACATTGCCCGCGTTCATGAGTGGTACGGCAAATATTTATGGTTTAGAAAACTGGAATAATCCGGGAACTGGGTTAGAGGCAGATGATGTCACTACATTAGGCATCATGACCAATTATTTCTTTACTGATAATATTTCTTTTGAAATGAAAGCTGGGATTCCACCTAAAGTAGACTTACAAGGAAAGGGAAAAATATATGCTCCATTTAGTGCAATTGCTTCGCCAATCGTCGGTTCTATTGAGTTAGACAATGATATTTTTATTACAGATTTAGAGGCACATGGTCCTGCAGCTTCTGCCCGAGCATGGACACCAGCTTTTGAATTCCAGTATCACTTTGGTAAAACTGGCGTAAACAAGTTCCGTCCTTATATTGGCGTAGGCCTCATGTATGCTTATTTTAATGAACTTGAAATTAATCCACAGACAGAAAGAGACCTGATTGCTGCGGGTCATATGATTGCTAATATTTTGGATAATAAAGCTGGAGCATCATTAGATGGATCACCAAATGAAAACGCTAATCCAAAAGTTAAAGTTGAAGCAACAGATGCTTTTGCTCCAGTCGTCACTGCAGGTTTTACTTATGACTTCAATGATAAATGGTTTGCGGTAGGTTCAATCTCTTATGCTCACTTAAACAATGAAACTACGATCACAGTTACAGATAATAACTTCGGCAAACTAATTGAATCCAAGGCAGATATTGAGGTAAACCCAATCTTGGCCTATGCAGGTATTGGTATGCGATTCTAAGACAGTTCAACTTTAAAAGCAGAGCTAAGCTCTGCTTTTTTTAGTTCCGAATTCACCAAATTAGCAAACACTTTACGCAATATCTAGATTCTAATCTGGACCTGTCTATCCCTATAAATATCGAATCTATAAAAAAAATTTATCTTTTAAGTAATTATTATTCTATCGCGACAACAAGTCGAATCGACTAACATAGATTGCGATACTCATCGTACAGATTTCTTATGACCCACAGCCAATTTTCCAAGCCACTTATTTATATGCTTATTGGTTCAGCAGTGATTCTGGCATTGTCTTTAGGTGTCCGTCATGCATTTGGCCTATATCTGGTGCCGATGAGTGAGGAATTTGGCTGGGGACATAATGTATTTAGTTTGGCCATTGCCATGCAAAACCTGATTTGGGGTGCAGTTCAACCGATTACCGGGGCATTTGCCGATAAATATGGCAGCAAAATTGTCGTGGCGATCGGCGGTGCTTTATATGCCATTGGTCTACTCTTGATGGCATTCAGTTCGACCGGTTTGCTACTCAATATCAGTGTGGGCTTAATTCTGGGTCTAGCACTATCTGCAACTTCTTTTCCAGTGTTATTGTCTGCAGTCGGACGTGCAGCACCGCCAGAAAAGCGCAGTCTGGCCATGGGCATTGCCAGTGCAGCCGGATCTTTTGGTCAGTTTATCATGCTGCCTTCGACCCTACTGCTGTTACAGAATGTCGGATGGTCAGCTGCGCTGGTGGTCAGTGCCATTTTAATCGCACTGATTGTACCCCTCGCCTGGATGGTGAAAGCACCGATGTATGTTGCTGCTAATGCCATTCCTACACCCAATAAAGCATCACTCAGTTTTAAACAGATTCTAGTGGTGGTTAAAAACCATAAACCTTTCTGGTTTCTGGCACTGGGCTTCTTTGTCTGCGGGTTCCAGGTAGTCTTTATCGGAATTCATCTGCCCAGCTATTTGATTGATCACGGGTTTAATGCCACTACTGGAACGATTTTCCTGGCACTGGTCGGTTTGTTTAATGTGGTCGGCACCTATACCGCCGGCTGGCTCGGTGGGAAATACTCTAAACCACACTTATTGATGGGTTTATATGGCCTACGCGGCATTGCTATTATTGCATTTTTACTGCTGCCCCTAAGCACATGGACAGTGTATGCCTTTGGTGTCATCATGGGTTTATTATGGTTGTCTACCGTACCACTGACCAATGGTATTGTCGCCAATATGTTCGGGGTTAAGTATCTGACCATGCTGAGTGGTATTGTATTTTTCACTCATCAGGTGGGCTCATTCTTTGGTGGATGGCTCGGTGGTGTTAACCATGATATAGCAGGCAATTACAATGCGGTATGGATGCTATCAATTGTATTAAGTATATTTGGCGTACTGGTACATTTCTGGGTCAATGAGGAGCAAATTGTGCATGACTGATTCTCTGCTGAAACTCAAAATCTCGATTGCTGTGGCAATCCTGCTTTTACTCACATTGTCGATTGCACTATGGTTGCAAACCCCTGAACTGTTTGAATACTTTAATCAGGCTTTCTGCGCGCATTAAACTGCTGAAATAGCATCAGTAAATTTCACTATGTTTCAGCACAAAAACTAAAAGTAGTAAAACCCAACAATTACTATATTTCTTTATTATTTCAAAATTTTAGAATTCATAATAATTTTGCGCTGTCTGGGTTTAAGTTTTTTCATATGTTTTGATTATCAGAAATAAAGTTGAGGCCTCGTAATAACAAATTTATCCCAGTGATCACGAGCAAATTATTAGTTAGAATTGTATTCCGAGACAATCAGGTCATTCCATCTTCCCGGCACTCTTTCCAACTGGTCTTGCCCTTTCTTAAAATGCGATAGCCTGGCGGATTTCCGTCCATTTTAATAAAAAATGAGAATAACGAGAAAGGTAGCCTAAACCTTTGATAAGAATGACTCTGCATATAGATTGTTTAGCATTAAGACTGTGACCGCACCAAACATCTTTTATTTTCAAGCAAAAAGTTAACTCTGAATATTAGGTTTGATCTAATCGATCTTTAACAAAACAAAGCAGCTGTTTACTTTTTTTCACCCAATCTGCCTAGTGTATTTTTCTTTTTCTGCTTAGCGTATTAGAAAATCAGGATTCAGCATATGAATAGAGGAAAAGACCATGAATGAGCTTCAATTTTCAGATTGTGTTCGGGCCTGTATGAGCTGTTCACTCGCATGTGCCAACTGTGCTAGCGCCTGTCTCAAAGAAGAAGATCTGGAGATGATGCGGGAATGCATCCAGCGCTGTCTGGATTGTGCAGATATTTGCCAGCTTTGCGCCCGTATGGAACAGAAACAGTCTCCTTTCATGCATGAGATGTGTGAACTCTGCGCAAAAGCGTGTGACTACTGTGCAGAAGAATGTGGTCATCATCAAGACGATCATTGCCAGCAGTGTGCCGAAGCGTGCCGTCGTTGTGCTGAAGAATGCCGAAAAATGGCGGCTTAAAAAATTAATTTGATAATCCTGTTCTTCATTTCAAATGGCATAGGTTAATAGTTGAATGCTCAAACCATTCCAATAAAAAAACCCGCAAGCAAGTACTTACGGGTTTTTGATCTAACTTGAATTAATCAAATTAGAATAAACGGTTCATACCATTCAGTGTCGCTACACGATATGCTTCCGCCATGGTTGGGTAGTTAAACGTGGTTTCCACAAAATATTTGATAGTATTGTTCGGACTGTTCATCACCGCTTGACCAATGTGGATAATTTCAGAAGCATTGTTACCAAAACAATGAACGCCTAAAACTTCCAGCGTTTCACGATGGAACAGAATTTTCAATTCACCTACCGTATCACCGGTAATCTGGGCACGTGCCAGATGACGGAATGAAGCTTGGCCAACCTCATACGGAATTTTTTCTTCAGTCAACTGCTGTTCAGTTTTACCAATTGAAGAAATTTCTGGAATGGTATAAATACCTGTCGGAATATCTGTCACTGGTGCAACATCTTTCTCTCCACTCATGTTTGCACCTGCACAACGACCTTGGTCATAGGCAGCAGAAGCAAGAGATGGCCAGCCAATCACATCACCCGCTGCGTAGATATTTTCGACTTCGGTTTGATATTGATCATTTACAGTCAATTGACCACGGCTGTTCGGTTTCAGGCCAACGTTTTCCAGACCTAAACCATCAGTATTCCCTGAACGACCATTACACCAAAGGATGGCATCTGCCTTAATTTTCTTGCCACTCTGTGTATGTAGAACTACATAATCATCAGATGTTTCAAGGTAATCAATCTGCTCATTGTGACGGATTAACACGCCCTGCTCACGCAAGTGATAAGACAATGCATCAGAGATTTCATCATCCAGGTAGCTCAGCAGTTTCGGTTGCGTATTGATCAGGTCAACTTTATGGCCCAGACCAATAAAGATCGATGCGTATTCACAGCCAATCACACCTGCACCGTAAATAATGATTTTTTGGATTGAATAATCCAGATCCAGAATTTTGTCTGAATCAAATACACGTGGGTGATTAAAGTCTAAAATTTCCGGACGATAAGGACGAGAACCTGTCGCAATCACTAATTGTTTAAACTGAATCGTTTCCTTGATGCCATCTGGAGTAAATACAAAAATAGTATTTTCATCCTGAACATAGGCACGGCCATGGAAGATATCAATTTTATTACGGTCGTAAAAACGTGAATGTGTTTCAACCTGCTGTTGAATCACTTTATGCGCATTACGAAGTACCTGCTTCATGGTGAACTGTTTCCATTCACCGACTTTCTGGAACATTGGATCACGTTGATAACGGATGATGCTTGATACCGTTTGACGCAATGCTTTACTTGGAATCGTACCAACATGCGTACAGTTACCACCAAGTTGTTCACGCATATCAACGATTGCAACGCGCTTACCCGATTTGGCAAGTTTCATTGCCGCGCCTTCGCCCGCAGGGCCTGAACCTAGAACTACCGCATCGTACTTAACGAAAGTCCCACTAACGACCTCTTTCTTACGTGGCATTCAACGCTCCTTTATAAATTAAATTCATCTGCAATATCTGTTTGCCATATTATGACGTAAATCATGTCATTTTGGTGTATTTAACTGACATATATTGTGTGATGAGAACATTTTTTAAATGAATAGTCCTTTTTGCCCCATTTGTAGCTAAGTCCGTTATAATAAAAGCGCTATCTTTGATTATCTCCTCCCTTCAAAAACAGTGGAAAAGTTAAATATGTCTGAAAACCGTAAACCTGAACAGGGTGTCAAACTTCGCGGCGCGGAAAAGGTCGCCCGTATTCCTGTAAAAGTTGTACCTACGGTTGAAACACCACGGAAGCCGGACTGGATTCGCGTCAAAATGGCTGCACCTGAAGAAGTACAACGGATTAAAACTACACTTCGTCAGCAAAAATTACATACCGTATGTGAAGAAGCCGCCTGTCCTAACCTGCCTGAATGTTTTGGCGGTGGTACAGCAACCTTTATGATTATGGGTGACATTTGTACCCGTC
This sequence comes from Acinetobacter sp. VT 511, assembly GCF_001077515.1. Taxonomy (NCBI): domain Bacteria; kingdom Pseudomonadati; phylum Pseudomonadota; class Gammaproteobacteria; order Moraxellales; family Moraxellaceae; genus Acinetobacter; species Acinetobacter sp. VT 511. Next base: position 49,063 of record NZ_LFRE01000057.1, read on the forward strand.
GCTGTCCGTTCTGTGATGTGGCACATGGCCGTCCAAATGCACTCGATCCAGACGAACCGCGTCATATGGCAGAAACGATTGCCAACCTGGGTCTGAAATATGCAGTCATCACTTCAGTAGACCGTGATGATTTACTGGATGGCGGTGCCCAGCATTTTGTCGATTGTATTAAAGAAGCACGTGAACTGAGTCCAAAAACTTTATTAGAAATCCTGGTTCCTGACTTCCGCGGTCGTATGGATATTGCGCTACGTATCATGACTGAATGTCCACCAGACGTGTTTAACCACAATATTGAAACTGTGCCACGTCTGTATAAAGCGATGCGTCCGGGTTCTGATTATCAGCACTCTTTAAACCTGCTGAAAATGTTTAAAGAATACTGCCCGGATATTCCAACCAAATGTGGTTTGATGGTCGGCATTGGTGAAACTGAAGAAGAGGTTATTGCACTGCTGGATGACCTGAAAGCACATGAAGTCGATTATGTGACGATTGGTCAGTACTTGCAGCCTTCTAAACAGCATGCGCCAATTGACCGCTTTGTAACACCAGAAGAATTCGAGCGCTACGCAGAACATGGCCGTAAGCTTGGCTTTAAGAATATCTGGTCGGCTCCAATGGTACGTTCAAGCTACTTTGCCGATCGTCAATACTACGGCGAACCGGTTCCAGCAGTACGTCGTAAAGTTGATCCGGCAAAAAAAATCACTGTTCAGACGATTGAAGCTTAAAAATCGCTTCAGCTCAAGCCCTCTTAAATAGAGGGCTTTTTTATAGTTTAGGAGTTTAAATTTAATTTAATCTTCAATAATTTTTTTCTTGTCCTCATTCATTAAGTTATTACTTATCTTCACATTTCTTTGCGTGTTCTCACTTGAAGACTGCGCATTTTTCAAACAATCTCAAAAACAGATAAAACACTTTAATATGTCGTTGAAATATTTAATAACGATCGTTCTCACAAGAACAGCTGTGAACTTGCCTGATTCTTAAGTGATGCAAAAATATCGCTCAAGTGTTAATAAAACACATTATTAATACTGGCAGCGGCACAGTTGTATAACCCTGGAGAAATATAACAATGCTATTTATTTTTGCCGTGCTTCTTCTACTTGCCAGTTTATGGGCAATTTTCTTCTTTCAATTTTCCCGTACCACTGGTGCGATTACCCTGATGATGATGTCAGTGGTCTGTGCATTCATCAGCCCTTGGTCGCTATTACTCGGTATTCCCCTAATTCTGATCAGTCTGGTCGTCATGATCGAACCTTTGCGTATGTCCTTTATTTCCAGGCCAGCTTATAAGGCTTTAGCGGATGCCATGCCAAGCATTAGCCCGACAGAACGTGAAGCGCTGGATTCCGGTACCAGCTGGTGGGAAAAAGAACTTTTTATGGGAGCGCCCAACTGGGAAACCTTTAATAATTATCCTTATCCAAAATTATCGGTCGAAGAGCAGGCATTTCTAGATAACGAAGTTGAAACGCTGTGTAGCATGCTGGATGAATGGGAAATTCATGAGAAGAAAATGCTGCCTGAACATATCTGGCAATATATTAAAGATAATGGTTTCTTGGGACTAATTATTCCCAAAGAATACGGCGGTTGTGCCTTTAGTTCATTTGCTCAAAGCCGGGTGATGAGCAAAATTTCTTCACGCTCTCTCACTGCTGCTGTGAGCTGTATGGTGCCTAACTCTCTCGGGCCAGGTGAGTTGTTGCTGCATTACGGTACTGATGAACAAAAAGATCGTTATTTACCTGGTCTGGCCAAAGGTGAAGAAATCCCATGTTTTGGTCTGACCAGTCCTGAAGCCGGTTCAGATGCCGGTGCAATTCCAGATACCGGTGTGGTCTGTTATGGGCAGTTTGAAGGTCAGGAAGTTCTCGGTTTGAGAATGAATTTTTCCAAACGCTGGATTACCTTAGCACCAATTGCTACTGTCGTCGGTCTGGCTTTTAAAATGTATGACCCTGATCATCTACTCGGTGATAAAACGGATTATGGGATTACATGTGCCTTGCTACCGGCCAATCATGAAGGGGTAAAAGTCGGTCCACGTCATAATCCTGGCTCCCCTTTTATGAATGGTACTGTTGAAGGTAAGGATGTATTTATTCCTTTAGACTGGATCATTGGTGGCGTGAAAAATGCCGGCAAAGGCTGGCGTATGCTGATGGAATGTCTAGCGGTTGGTCGTGGTATTTCCCTACCGGCTTTGTCTACCTCTAGTGCCGAAATGACTTACCTGAATGTCAGTGCGTTCTCGCGAATCCGTCAGCAATTCAAGATTTCAGTGGGTAAATTTGAAGGCGTACAGGAAGCCAATAGTGAAATTGCCAGTGATGCTTATATGCTGGAAGCATTCCGCTATTTAGTGACTTGTGGTCTGAATCAAGGTGGTAAACCGGCAGTCATGACCGCGATTGCCAAATACTATGCCACTGAGACCATGCGTAAAATTGTCAATCACGGTATGGATGTCGTGGGTGGCCGTGCTATTCAAATGGGGCCTCGTAACTTCCTGGCTCTCAACTATCAGGCTATTCCCGTATCGATTACAGTTGAAGGCGCCAATATTCTCAGCCGCTCATTAATGATCTTTGGTCAAGGTTCAATGCGTTGCCATCCTTATCTGTATGAAGAATTACAGCTCTTGCAAGCTGAAGACCCGAAAGCCGCTCTGAATCCATTCGATACTATGTTGTTTAAGCATCTCGGTTATACCTTTAACCGGACTGCCCGCTCTTTTGCCTATGCTTTTAGCGGTGGTTCAAGTGCTGCGCCACAAAGTGCGGTTGATTTTACCCGTCCTTATTACAAGATTATTAACCGGCTCAGTGCTAACTTTGCCCTGACCGCAGATATGTGCTTAGGCCTATTGGCGGGTGATATTAAACGCAAGGAAATGCTTTCTGGTCGTCTGGCAGATATCCATGCCCATCTGTTTATTGCGACGGCAATCCTGAAATTCTTTGAACATAGCAAAAAAACTGAAGCTGAACGTCTGCATGCACAGTTGGCAATTGAGAAATCTTTATATACAGCTCAGGAAGCCTTTTATGAACTGTTTGCGAACTTCCCGGTGGGTGTTGCTGCTGGCATGGTCAAACTCATCTGTTTCCCATTTGGCCGACCTGTCGTGAAGCCATCTGACCGACTTAAACAGGAAGTCGCAAATGTCATGATGGAAGATAACGCTTTCCGGAAAGTACTGAAAAAGCATGTTTTCTATAGCACAGCGGAAGATGATGTAAATGGTCGTATGGAATCAACCTTCACCATGTTATTGGAGATTGAGCAGCTTTGGGATCGCTTTAAGAAAGCTGAAAACAGAGGTCAATTTAAAGGACTCAGTTTTGCTGATCATGTGGCTGATGCGCATGGACAAGGGTTTATTAATGAAGAAGAAGCGAATAAGTTACTGCACTATAATGCACGTCGCTATGACAGCATGTTGACCGATGTCTTCGATCTGCATTTACAGGAAGTATTGGAGCTGGAAAATCCTCATATTTCGAAAGCAGATGCAACAGGTACTGATACTTCAGTTCAAAGTGCACCTTCACATTCAACCAGCCCTTAGATAGATCTCTTATCTCCATCGGATCTTGCTTTCCAAAGTGAAGTTATTTCTTGACCTCACTTTGAATATCTCAAGTGGCTATTCAGCCACTTTTTTACGACTATTGCACGATGGTATTTAAGATATAAAACGTTAAGCTAGACCCATAATAAAATTGAGGGTCAATGATGTCACAACAAGATTATGAAAATGGCTTGAAAGTCCGTAGTGAAGTGATGGGTGAAAGCTTTGTGCAGCGTGCTCAGGAAAATACCGTTCCATTTACCCAGCCTCTACAGGACTGGATTAATGAACATGCCTGGGGTTCGACCTGGCAACGTGAAGGTGTGTTACCACGTAAGTATCGTTCCTTAATTACCATTGCATTTCTGACTGCTCAAAAAAGTCCAACTGAACTGAAAGGCCATGTGCGAGGTGCGCTGAATAATGGCGCAACGGTTGAGGAAATTCAGGAAGTGTTGCTGCATAGTCTGCCTTACTGCGGCGCACCGGCAACTCAGGAAGCCTTTCGTGCTGCACTTGAAGTGATTCAGGAATATGAAGAAAATCAACAGAATTAAGAGATGAATGCAGATTGGTAAAGGATTAAAGTGAGAGATAGTTTTAAAATTGCTTAGGCTATTTTGAATAATTGAAATAAAATCCGGGAATTTTTAAATTCCCGGATTTTAATATTTTAGATAAAGAAATCTATTGCGATGAACTTATTAATAGCAGGTTTTAATAAAAACTTTATCCCCTTAATTCAATTTGCGTACGTTGTTCCAACCCTTGTACCGCAGCAGAAAAATCTAGCTGGCTGGCCTGCGGCTTGGCAATCTGCTGAAACTGCTGCTGAACTAAAGACATCACCGATAAATCCAGTTGCTGTTGCTGTACAAGCTCTAAAGCAATACCGATATCCTTTTGTAGTAAATCCAGCGCAAAGGTTTTATGAAATTCACGGCTCAGTACACGCTGTGCCATGATATTTTCCGACATGCTGCTTTTACCACTGGAATGATTAATACAGTTCAACGCACTGCTTAAATCCACTCCCTGCCCTTTCAGTACAGTCAAGCCTTCAGCCAGTGCCCATAAATGCGTCGCCATCAAAGTATTATTAACAGCTTTCACTGCAAAACCAGAACCGCTTTCTCCCACATATTCAATCAAGCCAGCAAAAGCAGCAATGATCGGTTTAGCTTGTTCAAAGGCAGCTTCATTTCCTCCCACCATCACGGTTAAAGTCCCTTTTTCTGCCCCAACAGTCTGACCGGATACCGGAGCATCCAGGTAATAGCTTCCCTGTTGCTCCAATCGTTTTGCCAGTTTTTGTGCCGATGCTGGCACACCGCTGGTACAGTCAATCCAGATTGCACCCTGTTTGGGTGGATAAGCTGCAATCAAGGCTTCCACATCCTGACTGGTCGGCAAACAGGAAAAGATAAAATCTGCCTGAACCGCCTGCTCAATACTGACTGCCTGCGTTGCAAAAGTTTTGGCATGCTCAACAGCTTTCTGTTCATTTCGGTTCCACACCCAAACCTGATGGCCAAGTTTTGGCAAATGGGAAGCCATATGCCAGCCCATTGCCCCGAGTCCTAAAAATGCAATTGTATGACTCAAAAAATGCTCCTTGGATTAAGCGACCGGCTTAACCTCGATGTCAGTTGCAGTCGATGCGGGTTCAGGCAATTCTTTATCTTCACCACGATTCAGGAATAGATTGAGTAAGATCGCAGCTAAAGTCGCAGTACCAATACCCCCCAGATCAAAACCACCAATCTGCAAGCTATAGTTGCCTGTGCCCATGATCAGACAGACTGCACCAATAATCAGCGTACTGTTCTTGGTGAAATCAACACGGTTATCTACCCAGATTTTCGCACCAGCCACAGTAATCAGACCAAATACGACAATCGATGCACCACCCAACAAGGCCACTGGAATGGTACTGATCACTGCACCGAATTTAGGTGAAAGTCCGAGCAAAATGGCGAAGATACCAGCAAAGACAAATACAGTGGTTGCATACACTTTGGTCACTGCCATCACACCGATATTTTCAGCATAAGTGGTCATCCCGGTACCGCCGATAGAAGCGGACAATGAAGTACACACCCCATCAGCAAAGAAACCACGACCCATATATGGAGACAGGTTTTTACCGGTCATCGCAGAGACTGCCTTAAAGTGCCCTAGATTTTCTGCAACCAAGATAATTGCCACTGGTGCAATCATCAGCATGGCATTCATTTCAAAGACTGGACTCTGGAAATTCGGCAAACCAAACCATGCCGCTTCACTGACCTTGGTAAAATCAATTGCAGGTCCGAAGCCCATCACATTGGTGAAAAGGAAGTAAATCAGATAGGAAGATAATAAGCCCAATAACAATAACAGACGGCGTACCATTCCTCGTGTAAATACAGCAATCACACTGATACAGATAATAGTGATTAATGCCATCCAGGAATCAAACTGGTTCGCTGAAACGCTTTTGATTGCCACTGGAGCCAGGTTCAAACCGATAATCATCACGATTACACCAGTGACCACCGGTGGCATCAGTTTTTCAATCCAGTTGGTACCGGTTTTCATGACCAGCAGGCCAATCAAGGCATAAACAATACCGCAAGCAATCGTACCGCCAAGCGCCAGTCCGATATTAGGATTCGCGCCAACGCCGGAATAACCAGTCACTGCGACTACCGCACCAATAAAGGCAAAGCTGGATCCCAGATAACTAGGCAATCGACCGCCCGTGATCAGGAAAAATAAAATGGTACCAATCCCGGTAATAAAAATTGTGAGATTGGGATCAAACCCCATTAATAAGGGTGCCAGCACGGTTGCGCCAAACATGGCAAACACATGCTGTAACCCGAGAATAATACTTTTCCCAGCAGGCAAATATTCATCTGTTTGCACTGGTGTGGTATCGAGATTGCCTTGGTAAGGCTTAAATTTTGGAAACCATGTTTCTTTTTCTTGCATCGGCTTCCCCTCCTTGATTAGGATTGAATTGATTTAGCACATTTTGTGTGGCTCACAGTAAGAACGATTGAAGTACATCAGTGCATTGCCTTGACTCTGGCACATGGCTTTCACCTCACAGAACAGCACGTCATGACTGCCTACGGATAAACATTGGACCACCTCGCAGTCAAAACTGACTAAGGCATCCTCAAGTACAGGTGACTGGGTCACCAAAGTTTTCCAGTTCCCCTGACTGAAACGCTCTGCCATTGGTGTTTTTCCACCAAACAGATTGGAAAGATTTTGTTGATGTGATGCCAGGGTATTCACACACAACACCTGATTCTTTTTAAAGGTTTCATAGACTGACGCAGAACGGTTCAGGCACACCAGTAACGTTGGTGGTGTATCCGTCACGCTACATACGGCCGAAGCGGTAAATCCAGCCATGCCTGAACGACCTTGCGTGGTAATGACATTCACTGCAGCACCTAGATTAGACATGCCCTGACGGAAAATCTGCTGATCGACCTGGGTAAAGATGTCACCCGATGCGTTAGTCGCCAAAACCTTATTTAATGCTTTATTTTCTGCAACTGTCTCTGTGATGATTTTAGATAGTTTGGCATTCATGCTGTTCTCCCTACCCCAAATCGATGTTCAGTTTCAGACCTGGGGCATCTAGTAATGAGATTGAATCAGGTGGATCGGCTTATACATGGGCAATCGAAGCAATTTCGACTAGCGCATCAGGTTTGACCAAACCTGTCTGTACGCAATACCGTGCCGGCTTATCTTCCGGGAAATACTCTGCATAAACGGTATTAATTGCTGCATAATCTGCCCAGTCTTTGACAAACACATGATTGAAAGTGACGTCATCCATGCTGCCACCGGCTTCTTCAATGACACGCTTGATGGTTTCCAGAATATGACGGGTCTGGGCCGCGGCATCACCGACATGCACCACGTTATTATTTTCATCAAAGGCCAGCGTGCCTGATACATAGACAATATTGTCGGCCTTGGTTGCCGGTACAAACGGCGCTAACGGTTTTGAAGTTCCTGCTGGAATAATGACTTCTTTAGGCATACTGTTTTCCTTAATCTTGATCTTTAATTCTTTAGGCACTTTCAGCTAATTCAGTTTCCTTAAGTGATTCACTTTCTTTTTGAAAGGTTTCGACAAAATTTGCGGTATCGGATACCCAGCCAAAGAAGGTCTTGATGTTATACAGACTGGCTTCATGGGCTTCGACTGGCCCGGCCTGATGGCATGCATCTGCAAGTGCCACACCAAAATATTCCAGAAAAAAACCATCACGTAAGGTCGATTCCACACAAACATTGGTGGCAATTCCCACAAACACCAGATTGCGAATACCACGCACACGCAACATGCTGTCCAGTGCAGTATTAAAGAAACCGCTATAGCGAGGTTTTTCAATGACCAGATCTTGTGGCAATGGCTTTAATTCATCAATCAATTCAAAATCCCAACCGCCCTTGGCCAGTAATTTCCCCTGTAATTCAGGCTGTTTACGCATAGTCTTTAAGGCATTGGATTTATGGAAATTCGGAGAATCCGCACCACCCGCTTCCTTATATTCTGCATCCCAGCCATTTTTGAAATAAATCACCTGAATACTGGCCGCATGCGCAGCATCGACTGCTTTTTTTATATTTTCGACCACGGGTTTGGTTTTTGAGATATCAAAACCAGCCAGATCCAGATAGCCACCCTGCGAGGTATAGGCATTCTGCATGTCAATCACAATCAGGGCCGTCTGTTCTGGTGCAAGACAAATTGCTTCTGGTTCCGCTTTCAAGGTCTTGCCTGTGCCGAGTTTTTCAGTAAACCCAGCAGTAACTACAGATTCACTCATGCGCTTTTCTCCAGAACCGGTACTGTATCTTCAAGCACAATATGCTCACGACATTTCATCAGTGGCTGGATTTTTTGACCAAAATCTTCAACCCCTTGAATAAAATCATCAAAAGTCAGCAACACACCTTCTGTGCCCTTGATCTCGCCAATTTCATCCAACATTCGTGCCACATTTTCATAAGAACCCACCAAGGTTCCCATATTGATATTCACCGGAGATACGCTAGAAGCCATTTGACGGATATTGGTATCTGCACCTGAAGTGGTATCTTTACCGCCCTGATTCATTAGCCAGTTAATCGCTTCCATGTCGGCGCCATCGTTATAGTGCTGCCATTTGGCTTGCGCTTCTTCATCGGTTTCAGCAGCAATCACCATAAACAGTACATACGTCTGCACATCACGGCCAGTAAGGTCAGTTTTTTCTTTTAAGCGATCATTAATTTCTGCATAAGCCGTTGGAGTATTCAGCCCTTTACCAAAGACAAAGTTGTAGTCGGCATATTGCGCAGAAAATTCCAGACCGGCATCCGACTGACCAGCACAGATGATTTTCATGTCGGCTTGTGGGCGCGGGCTGACCCGGCAATCTTCCATCTGAAAATGTTCGCCCTTAAAGTCTGATTTTCCGGTTGCCCAAAGCTCACGCAGGATTTGTACGTATTCCGACAGATATTCATAGCGTTTACCAAAATAGTCGTTGCCTGGCCACATGCCCATTTGGGTGTATTCAGGCGGCTGCCAGCCAGTTACTACATTTAGCCCAAATCGGCCATTAGAAATCGAATCAATGGTAGATGCCATGCGCGCTACAATTGCAGGTGGCATGACTAGAGTTGCAGCTGTTGCATAAATTTGAATTTTGCTGGTAACAGCAGCAAGGCCAGCCATCAGGGTGAAAGTTTCCAGGTTATGTTCCCAGAATTCAGTCTTGCCACCAAAGCCACGCAACTTGATCATGGAAAGTGCGAAATCGAAACCATAGTGTTCAGCGCGCTGCACGATTTGTTTATTTAACTCAAAAGTCGGCATATATTGTGGTGCATTTTCAGAGAGTAACCAGCCGTTATTTCCAATTGGACAGAAGACACCTATTTTCATTTTTACACCTCATTTTTTTTAACACTTATTCAAAATCTGGATTCCACTTCGGGATCTTTATTTACAAGTTAAATACTGCAATCTGTGTGCCAAATATATTTATTTATTTTATTTCAGTAACTTAATATTTATTTTTTTGAATTTTTAGTAAAATAATTATTTTCATTCATGAATCAATTTCGCTCACTATGTTTCATTCAAGTGCATTTATAAAAATTCATGCGTGTGCAAAACCTGTATAAATTCGCAGTAAAATTCCTGCTTATACCATAGAAATGATTCATTAGAAAAAATAAAAAGTCAGACCCAAGGTCTGACTTAAATAAAGAGATTTATTGGCTAAAAATATCAGGCTGATTTTAAAAAATGCAGTATGTTTTGGTTGATCAAGGCAGTTTCAGTCACCGTAGAAGCATGTGCTCCCGTTTCGAGCAGATTAAACCGGCTATGTGGCAATAACTGCTGCAATTGTTGTGAACATTGATATGGCACCAGAAAATCATCCCGATTGGCAATCAGATGTACAGGAACATTTTTGAGTGCCTGCTGATGCACTTCTTCTAGTTGAAAAGCTTGTACTGCCTGTATACGTGCCAAGACATTTTGAATCGGTGGAAAGTCAAGGAGCTGCTTATTTTCTGCTTCGGTTAATGGGTCAATATGTGTTGAGATCCAGTATGGTGGATATAAAAATAAAGCTTGGGCCCGAACATAGGCTTCTGCCCCGCTATTCAGCAATAAAGAAGTCCTTGCCTGAAAACATTTCTGGGTGTGCGCATCCAGTTCTCCCCAGGCATTCAACATGGTCAGACTCAGCAACCTAAATTTTTTCTCCACCTGATAGGGTGCGAGCTGCATGCCAATATGTCCGCCTAGGGCATGACCAATAAAATGAAATTCGTGGATATCATGACTGATCAATAAGTCTAGAAGCTGACGCGCCATATGGTCTACAGAATAAGGCGTTAGCAACAGTTCAGAATCCGCATGACAGCCTTCCTGATCATAGGTCACCACATGAAAATCTTGCTGTAAGGCTTTAATTTGAGGATTCCAGAAGCTAGCATGTCCGCCCAAGCCGGAGGAAAGCACTACATAAGGCGCATGTGCCTGTGCTGCAGAGTGAATAAACAAAGACATAAAACTCTCATATTTGAACTATGAGATGAATACAGCAAAATATATGCCTGAATAAGACTATTTTTGAACAATTGATAAAATTATAGCCAGTAGACATTAAAGCTATAATAAAATTCCTGTACCTCAAAACGCACGTTATAACCGAGCTCAGTCAGCTCTGCCGAAAGACCACGGATCTCTTCTAAAGGCAAATGTTTTGGAAATACTGTCAATACAGCAGTATTGCCTTGTCGGGCATTCTCCTCAATTAATTGAGCCAAACGGGGCTTATACATTTCAATATTCAAGTTGGCTACATTCGATAAAACTTTGGCCTGGTCCGCAGTCATAAAACTCATTGTTTTTACTCTTTTTTGATTTTATTCAATGAAATTAAATGATTTAAATCACATAAAATATTCGTGTTTTGTAAACCAAAAATAAAAATTGATCATAAAAAAATCCCTCACCAGGAGAGATTTTTTTAAGCGATTTAAATTTTATTCTGGTAAAGGAATATATTGCGATGATGTATTTTGCTGCTGTTTACGTTCACCCACCACAACCTCCAGATCCTGTTTTTTACCTTCACGTTCCACTTCAATCCTAATTTTACTACCTGGAGCTTGCAGAGCTACGTAGTTAATCAGATGTGAGGCTGAAGTAATCTGTTCATCATTGACCATGATGATCTTATCACCGCGCTGAATACCTGCTTGGGCGGAAGGACCATTCGGCAATACTTCTGCCACAGTCACGCCCTGTTCGGATGGTTTCATTACATCATTTCGTTGTGGAGGCAACAAGCTAATACCTAACCAGCCACGCACTACACGGCCATCTTTCAAAATGGCATTCATGATCTGCTGACAAACCTTGGCTGGAATTGCAAAACCAATGCCTAATGAACCGCCAGACTGAGAGAAAATTGCCGTATTCACCCCAATCAAATTCCCTGAAACATCAATTAGGGCACCACCTGAGTTTCCTGGATTAATTGCTGCATCCGTCTGGATAAAGTCTTCATAGGTATTGATACCCAGATCAGAACGACCCGTCGCAGAAATAATCCCCTGCGTCACGGTTTGACCCACACCGAACGGATTACCAATCGCCAGAACGACATCACCAACTTCATTACCACTCAATTTAAATGGCAATACCGGTAATTTATCCAGCTCAATCTTGATCACTGCCAGGTCAGTATCCGGGTCAGTCCCAATCACTTCTGCTTCAGCACGGCGGCCATCATTTAAGGCGACAATGATCTGGTCAGCCTGCGCAATCACATGATTATTCGTCAGAATATAACCATCTGCACGCACAATTACGCCTGAACCCAAGCTGTTTTCATTTGGCCCCTGAGAGAACTGTTCTGGTAACTGATCACCGAAAAACTCACGGAACACAGGATCATTCAGTAAAGGATTATCCTGTCTCTTCACTTTTTGTGTGGTAAAGATATTCACTACAGCCGGTGCAGCCACTTTCACCGCAGCGCTGTAAGAAACCACCCCACCAGCACGTGAAGTATCCAGTAATGGTTCAACTTTTTCAGCAGGCATTTTGACGCCATCTGGCGCAACAGGTGCTTTTGGCTTTTGCAACTGTTGCCAACCTAGAAAGACGATGATCACTAAGATCAGCAACACCCAAGGTAACCATGTAAAGGTCCGACGCACGTTATTATCCTCTGACAATATTTTTAATTTATTGATGACTAAGCAATTTGTGCTCTATTGTAAAGCTAAACACAAAACTAAACATAAAAAAAGCAAAAGAGATTTGTGCTGCTTTAGTTACAATTCAAAATATGTTTTGATGATAACAATTGAAAGGTTTAGAGAGAAATTTATGGCCAGATTGCAGGACATTATTCAATGGTGCGACCAAACGCTGATTGCACATGAATTCAAGGACTATGCCCCAAATGGTTTGCAAATTGAAGGTAAGTCTGAGGTCAATAAAATTCTGTGTGCTGTGACTGCTTCTCAAGGAGCCATCGAAGCCGCAATTGCTCAGGGTGCGGATCTCCTACTGGTACATCATGGCTATTTCTGGAAGGGTGAACCTTACCCAATTACTGGCATGCGCGGTAAACGGATTAAGACACTAATTCAACATGATATTTCACTGGTTGGCTATCACCTGCCTTTAGACAGTCATCCTACTTTGGGAAATAATGCTGCAGTTGCCGACCTGCTGGAACTGGAAAATCTGGAACAATTAGATCCAAATGAACGTCGTCCAATAGGCAATATTGGCTATTTAAAACAGGCCATGACACCAGAGCAATTTAAGGCTTATGTTTCTGAAAAATTGGGCTTTGATGCAATCCATTTACCAGCAGACAAAACTGAAATTCGTAAAGTTGGTTTCTGTACTGGAGGTGCGCAGGATTATATTCAAAGAGCTGCAGCACAGAACTGTGATGCCTATATTTCTGGTGAAGTGTCTGAACGGACCTTCTATGAAGCTCAGGAACTGGATGTGCATTATTATGCCTGTGGTCACCATGCAACCGAGAAATATGGTGTTCAACGCCTTGCAAAAGCTATTTCCCAGCAGTTCAATATTGAGTATAGTTATTTCGAATTAAACAATCCGATTTAATTTCACCTGACGGTATTTGACAGTGGCTTTATACGTATAATTTCAGGCTTTATTCTGTATTCTTATTTATCTGCAATGCGCATTTCTGCCTGTTTTTCTATTACAATAAAGCCACTTATTGTCAAAACCCAGCAAAATGCAAGGAATTGAAAACATGACAACCATTACTTTACCAGTATTACCTTACGGCTACGAAGATCTTGCTCCACACATTAGCAAAGAAACTTTAGAATACCATCACGACAAACACCACAATACTTACGTGGTTAACCTGAACAACCTGATCGCTGGTACTGAGCTTGAAGGCAAAACTCTAGAAGAAATCATCCTGGCTTCTGCTGGCGATTCATCTAAAGCAGGTATCTTCAATAACGCTGCACAAGTTTGGAACCACACGTTCTACTGGAACTGTATGGCGAAAAATGGCGGTGGTGCTGCAACTGGCCCATTGGCTGCGAAAATTGATGAAGCTTTCGGCTCTTACGAAAAATTCGCTGAAGAATTTGCCAATGCTGCTGCAACTCAATTCGGTTCAGGTTGGGCTTGGTTAGTTGCTGACGAAGTTAACGGCAACCTTTCTATTCTTAAAACGTCTAATGCTGATACTCCAATGGCACACGGTAAAATTGCTGTGTTGACAATTGACGTTTGGGAACACGCTTACTACATCGACTACCGCAATGCTCGTCCTAAATACATCTCTACTTTCCTAGAAAGCCTGGTGAACTGGGACTACGCAAACGCGAAATATGCAGGTCAAGCTGCTGGTGTTGAGAAATAATTCTTTATTTCCAGTCTAAAAAATCACCCCTCGTGGGTGATTTTTTTATTTTTAAGTTATAAACGCATATTTATAAAGCAAACGTTTCATTTCTTTCGATTAATTGGTTGACGACTTTTCTTTTCCTGCCTAAAATGCGCATCAGATTCTCCAATAGCTCAGTCGGTAGAGCGACGGACTGTTAATCCGCAGGTCCCTGGTTCGAGCCCAGGTTGGAGAGCCAATCTATTCTCCCATAGCTCAGTCGGTAGAGCGACGGACTGTTAATCCGCAGGTCCCTGGTTCGAGCCCAGGTGGGAGAGCCAGGATTCCAGAAAGCCCACTCATTGCGAAGTGGGCTTTTTTTTATATCTATATTTTTAGATTTAAATCGTGTTGATCTGTATGCACTGTGCCACATCATTTCCGACGTTTCAGATCATTTATAAGTTAAGGCTTATTAAAATCTGACCACTGGCCTGTTTTACTTAAATATAACAGTTTGAACTAAAAACCTTTTCGACTATTTTTAAAACACTTGATTCAATTTCTACAGCTTTTTTCCAAAAGTGCCTTGACCCCTTTTCAAATCTCTCTATAATCGCTTTCAGATTCTCCAATAGCTCAGTCGGTAGAGCGACGGACTGTTAATCCGCAGGTCCCTGGTTCGAGCCCAGGTTGGAGAGCCAATCTATTCTCCCATAGCTCAGTCGGTAGAGCGACGGACTGTTAATCCGCAGGTCCCTGGTTCGAGCCCAGGTGGGAGAGCCAAGATTCTCGAAGAACCCACTCATTATGAAGTGGGTTTTTTATTTACCCTAAGTTTTGCTGTGTTTCATTTGAGTCAGATTATTTTTTTTGTGATTGGCTGTCTGGCAAGTTTCGCCTTATTTTGCCTGCTCTTCCCGCACCTGTTTACCCGCCAGCAAAAATTTTACCCCAAACGTGTCATTACTGCCTTTGAAAGCAGGATGTTTACTCGTCTCAAAGATACTTTTCCCCATCATCATATTTTGGCACAAGTTGCTTTCAGTGCCTTGATTACTCATGACCAGATGAACATGCGGAGTAAATTCAATCGCAAGGTGACTGACTTTGTAGTAATGGACCTGGAATATAATGTCGTTGCAATTGTAGAGCTCGATGATCCGAGTCATTTTGGTAAAGAAAAGGAAGATGCAGAACGCGATGCCATGCTGATTGCAGCAGGCTATACCGTTGTCCGATACACGGAAATACCGAGCATCAGACAACTACAACGGGATTTAAGATAATAAATTTATATAAAATACTTATTGCTGAATATTGGTCTCTGAGGCTGCCTGCACGTCTGTTTCAGCATTCGCTTGCCGTTCCACTGCCTGCTTTCTCTCAGCTGCCTCACGTGCTTCAATTCGGGCGATCATTTCAGCCTGCTGCTGTTTATACTTTTCCTGATTTTTGGCATCACTATTTACAGCTAGAAATGCCATCGTGACCAAAAAGATTGGAATACATAAAGCCAGGGTTCCAAAAATAACCAGTTTCTTGACACTGCGGGTTTTTGTCTGTTGCGACATAACAAACCTATACTCTTGACCTAAAATCTTGAGCCACTATAACAAACTCAGATGATTGCTCAAGACTTAGCAAGATAACAAATAAAAAAGGAGCCGAAGCTCCTTTTTTTTGAATCAACTAATAAATTAATTGGTTGCTGCAGCGCCTGTACAATGCGGACTGGTACTTGCATCTTTCTGCGCACTAGTTAGTACGATGCCAGTTCCTGCAGGCATGTGGGCTTGAATAAAATCGATAGCTTTTTCATTTCTACACACAATCGCTTGCGTATGACTCGCATTTGGCACAACATCCAACTCATATTTACTTGAATAGTCGGCTTGTGGGAAATATTTGGTTGCCTGTAATTTCATATTAGCAACCAATGCTTGAGTAACAGGTGGCAATACAGCCTGATCATTTGCACCCTGAATAATATAAACTGGTGTTTTAATCACTTTAGCCGCAGTTGCGTTAGTTGCAGGCTGATTATCAAGCAAGAATTTCTGAACCACTGGATCTGTTTGGATTTTATTTAAATTAATTCCATACTGAGAAATCATATGATTTGAATCTTTTAAGAATTCAAGCACCCCAGCTTTAAACTGTTCTTGTAGACCATTTGCACTGTTCGGGTCTGAATAACTTAAACACACCCCCTCATCACCAGTACGACCATAGGCTTGCTCTGCAATCACGCCCGCATCTGCAGTAAAGATATTTTTCAAATCATAATTGGGTTCATACGCCTTAATACCTGAACTGGTTAATGCCGCATAAGCTAAAAGCTCTGCATATCCATCTGCAATTTGACTGATAAGCATTTGCCCTTGTGCATCCGTTAGCTGTCCCATACTTACTGCATAACGCACTTGCATCAACTGCTCATCCAATCGATTCAGTCCATGCGCTTTAGGCTGACCATTCGTATCAACATTTAAATTCGGATCAAGATAAATCTGAATAATTTGACCTAAACTTGAGGCTGGTGCACCTGCAACTGCTCCCTTATAACTGGTATCTGCATTGGCAAATTCTGCTGTGCCTAATGATGCATGTCCGCCTTGTGATTGACCAATCGACATCCATTCACCATTCAGCTTTGTACCATAATGAGCTTTCGCTGCCTTAACAGCAAAAATTGCTGATTGTGCTGCACTAGATAAATTTAGATAAGGATGTACACCTTTTGTACCTAGCCCCTCGTAGTCAGGTGCAACAATGACATAACCTGCTGCTAATAAACTATTGGCTAATATTTTAAAACGAGGGTGAATAACATTCTTACTCGGCGCACAATCATCCCCCGCACCCACAGTCCCATGTTCCCAAACTACAATTCGATAGCCATCTTTAGGCTGCGGCGCATCAGGAAACAATACCAAAGCTGTTGCTTCTGCTGTTTTCCCCTGTACATTGGTCATGTTATAGGTCATCACCTTGATCGATGAGCTACTATCGACACTATCCAAAACATAATTAGCTTCTGAGATAAATGTTGGTTTCTGAGTCAAAATAGATGAGTCATTATCATCATTACACGCTGTTAACGACAGCATGGAAACAGAAACTGCCAATGCAACTGCTATTTTTGTAAATTTCATAAGATATCCTTTTTAATCATTATTTTTAAGCATGAAACTACATGCAAGCTCCATTAAGGCATAAAAAAAAGCACCCGAATAGGATGCTTTATGCCAAATTAACTTTTAAGATAAATATCTTTAAACGACCAAAGCCATAAAAATACCGCAAAAAATTAACAAGCCAATCCAGCGATTGTGACGAAATGCCCAAAAACACCATTGAGGATCTCGATCACGTGTTTTGTACCATTGGTAAATAAAATCAATAGCTACAACAATGAGTGCAGCCAGACCAAATGGAAGCAATAAATTTTCCAGCCAAAGTGCCGCAGCAATCAACCCAATACTAACGGCCTGTAAAGCACTAATAATTTGAATGTCATGCTGGCCAAATAAGATCGCTGTAGATTTTACACCAATCTTTAAATCATATTCCCGGTCAGTAATTGCATACTGTGTATCATAAGCTACAGTCCAGGCCAGATTACCAAAATACAGCAACCAGCAGGTTACATCCGGAGTCTGCCCTACTGCGGTATAAGCCATGGGAATGGACCATGAAAATGCCGCACCCAAGAATACCTGCGGTAAATGCGTATAGCGTTTCATAAAAGGATAAATGAAAGCTAGAAATAAAGCCCCAAATGACCAATAGAACGTTTCAATCGGTAAGAAGAACAGCAAGCAGGCACTAGCAGCCACCAGCACCAGGAATACCATTACTGCTTCTTTACCACTAATGATTCCAGTTGCCAGTGGACGTGTTTTTGTTCGCTCCACATGTGCATCCACCTTTCGGTCGGCAAAGTCATTAATGGCACAACCTGCTGCACGCATAAAGATGACACCAAGAATCATTAGCACCAGAATACTCAGATCAGGTATTCCCTTTGCAGCCACCCAAAGCGCCCACATGGTGGGCCAAAAAACCAGTTCTGTGCCAATGGGCTTATCAAAACGACAAAGATAATAATAGGCGCTCAGACGTTCACGCCAGCTAATTGCTTGTGCAGTTGCCATATCAAATTAAGCCTGTTGATTTTCTATATATTGCTGGAAAGCCGGTAAAAATGTTTCTTGTACGATAAATTTACAGCCATGCCAAGTATAACAGCTCTGGCGGGTCCACCCATCTTCAAGATAGATCACACGACGCTCACAATGCGGATTGGTACGCTGGAATAACAGCCAGCCTATCGGCTTCGATCCAATATGCTGAAAAATCCGTGCCCGTTTTTGCAGGCTTAAAATCGGGAAAATACTTTTAGCCTTTACCCAAGGTTGTTCATCACAACCATATAAATAGCTTTCCCGCACCCAAGAGGTATGCTGATGTGGCATCTTCATCCAGCTGGCATTTTCAAAGCTTAAACGCTGAAAATGTTCTTTTAATGGCTGCACCCTAAATTGCCCATCTGCCAAATCAGTTAATTGCTGGGTTAATGATCCTGATGCATATAGCCATTCCCGAAATACAGCTGGTATTTGCTGTCTAGGCTGATTCTTAAATTTTAAACTCACAACCTTCCCAACTTCATGATCAGGCATTATCTGTCTTGGCGATAACTTCATATTTGCCACTTGGCAGTTTTTTCAGAATTATTCCATCTGTGGTGATATAAAAGCTTTGCGGATAGTTATAATCCAAAGCCAATTCAGGATTTCGCAATGCAACGAATTCCACCTGCTTATAACCTTCAGGTGTACGTCCGACTTCTATATAGGTCACTTCAGAAAAATTCAGTTTAAAACCTTTACTGTGATCTTGCGGATCAATCCAGGGAAAAAAGCCAGTATGTTTTTTACGTGCTGCCATAATCATTTATCTTTAATCAATAACAACATCATACAAAAAAACCCGCACAAAGGCGGGTCTTTTTTACAGTGAAATTCTTGGAAGAATTACAGGCTGTAGTACATGTCGAATTCAACTGGGTGAGTAGTCGTGTTCAAACGACGTACTTCTTCAGTTTTAAGCTCGATGTAGGCATCAAGCATTTCTTTAGTGAACACACCACCTTTAAGCAGGTAATCCTGGTCCGCTTGAAGCGCTTCAAGCGCCATTTCAAGGCTGTGTGCCACTGTAGGGATTTTAGCTTCTTCTTCTGGAGGAAGATCGTACAAGTTCTTGTCTGCAGCTTCACCTGGGTGGATCTTGTTCTGGATACCGTCAAGACCAGCCATCAACAATGCAGCGAAACCTAGGTAAGGGTTCATCATTGGATCAGGGAAACGTGCTTCGATACGTTTGCCTTTAGGGCTAGAAACATATGGAATACGGATAGAAGCAGAACGGTTACGCGCAGAGTAAGCCAACATAATTGGTGCTTCGAAGTGCGGTACCAGACGCTTGTATGAGTTTGTAGACGGGTTAGTGATCGCATTCAATGAACGCGCGTGTTTGATCACACCACCGATGAAGTAAAGTGCAGTTTCAGAAAGACCTGCATATTCATCACCAGCAAACAGGTTCTTGCCATCTTTAGAGATTGACATGTGAACGTGCATACCAGAACCGTTGTCACCTACCATTGGTTTAGGCATGAAAGTCGCAGTTTTAGCGTATTGGTGCGCAACGTTCC
This sequence comes from Acinetobacter sp. VT 511, assembly GCF_001077515.1. Classification (NCBI taxonomy): domain Bacteria; kingdom Pseudomonadati; phylum Pseudomonadota; class Gammaproteobacteria; order Moraxellales; family Moraxellaceae; genus Acinetobacter; species Acinetobacter sp. VT 511. Next base: position 68,801 of record NZ_LFRE01000057.1, read on the forward strand.
AAACAGCATATTTGAACTGTTGTACTTCGTCTGCTTTACGAACCATTGTATTGAAGCTTACACCGATTTCAAGCTGGCAAGATGCAACTTCATGGTGATGTACTTCTACACGGCCTGGGCCCATGATCTCTTCGATTTTTGCACACATGTCTGCACGCATATCGTGGTGAGAATCTACTGGAGGAACTGGGAAGTAACCCCCTTTAACGCGTGGACGGTGACCAGAGTTACCTGATTCGTAGTCTTTACCAGTTGACCATGCAGCCTCTTCAGCGATCAATGTATGGCGAGCGCCAGACATGTCGATTTCCCATTTTACTTCGTCAAATACGAAGAATTCTGGTTCAGGACCGAAGAATGCAGTATCACCAATACCAGTAGATTTTAGGTATTCTTCTGCACGGCGAGCGATTGAACGTGGGTCACGGTCATAACCTTGACCAGTTGAAGGTTCAATGACATCACAAGTCACAACAACTGTAGGCTCAGCGAAGAACGGGTCGATAAAACCTGTTTCAGCATCTGGGCGTAAAATCATGTCTGACGCTTCAATACCTTTCCAGCCAGAGATTGAAGAACCATCGAACATTTTACCGTCTTCAAATGTATCTTCATCAATAGTGTCTGCTGGGTAAGTCACGTGTTGCTCTTTACCTTTAGTGTCTGTAAAACGGAAGTCTACCCATTTTGCGCCACTTTCTTGGATGAGTTGAAGGACCTTGTTCGCCATGCTCAATTTGCTCCGATGTTTTTTTGTTGCACTTACGAAGTGCGTGTTAGTAGTTGGTAGTTATTAAGCAATTACCGTACCAACTTTTAAAAGTATAGCTAAAATCTTGAAATCCTTATGAGAATACGCGGATTGAAAGAAATACTTTCGGCCTATTATACTGTCTGTATAATTAAATGCACTATATTCAAGCATTCTCTGTGATTTTTGTTTCGTTAGATTTCACACTGCACCTTAACAGTGCGGTAAAATCACTATAGATGTTATTTCTGGTAAATAATGATGAGCTTATGTAGCTTTTATAAACTTTAGGTGAGTTTTTAATCAATTTAAAAGGTATTTTTGTATTATAATGCGAATATTCAGTTTTTCTTAAAGTTTAAGGTTAAGAAAATACTCACCAAATTGAGTCACTTTAGATAAATAAACGATAAGAATACTGTTCCGTTTTCTTCGCCTGCTAATCAACTGTTGTTTTTTAAAGCAACTCATCAAGAATTAAAACATCAAAGTTATGTATACATATTTTTTACCTTAACTTACTTTTAGTTATTTACTATATTTTGGTTATATCACAGTGTGTGTTAAGCCTTATCAACCTTGTTCATTTGGCTAAGCAGAAAAATTGGGCAAATTGTTGCGCCGTAGTTTCAGATTATTTGCTATGATGATTGTCGCTTTATTTTCACACAATGAAATCAACAGTTTAGTCAGCTTTTCTAGCTAGCTAAAAAACTGCTAATAAAGCACGCTCTGAATTACTCAAGCACAGTTTAAGTGCATTAATTTCAATAGGTTAAGCTCATGCTTTTAATGATCGACAACTATGACTCCTTTACTTACAACATCGTCCAGTACTTTGGCGAGCTGAATCAAGAAGTAAAAGTAGTCCGTAATGATGCCGTGACTTTGGAAGATATTGAGCGATGGCAACCTAAGTATCTGGTCATTGGTCCTGGTCCATGTTCTCCAAGTGAAGCCGGTATTTCCATTCCTGCGATTCAGCACTTTGCTGGCAAGATTCCGCTATTAGGCGTATGTCTCGGCCATCAAAGTATTGGTCAGGCATTTGGCGGTGATATTGTACGCGCTAAACGTGTCATGCACGGCCGTCTATCCGACATGTATCACAGTGACAAAGGGATTTTCAGCAACCTGCCTTCTCCATTTTCTGCGACGCGCTATCACTCACTGGTGATTGATCAGGCGACCTTGCCGGAATGTCTGGAAGTGACCTGCTGGACCAATGAAGCAGATGGCTCAATGGAAGAAATCATGGGCGTAAAACATAAGACATTGCCTGTTGAAGGTGTGCAGTTCCATCCGGAGTCCATCCTGAGCCAGCATGGCCATCAAATCTTTAAAAACTTCCTAGAAATTTATGCGTAAATAATGATGAACATTCAACAAGCTTTAAACCATATTACAAAAAACATTCACCTGACTCAGTCACAAATGGAAGACGTGATGCGTTGCATCATGTCGGGTGAAGCCACCGATGCACAAATTGGTGCCCTGATGATGGGTCTACGTTTAAAAGGCGAAAGCATCGATGAAATTACCGCTGCAGCACGTGTAATGCGTGAATTGGCTCTGAAAATTGATGTCAGCGATTTGCCATATTTGGTCGACATTGTTGGCACAGGCGGTGATGGTCAGAACTTATTTAACGTCTCTACTGCTTCAAGTTTTGTGATTGCGGCTGCAGGCGGAACTGTTGCTAAACATGGCGGTCGTGGGGTTTCTGGTAAATCAGGTTCATCTGATGTCCTAGAGCAAGCAGGTATCCGCCTTGATCTGAGTCTTGAGCAAAGTGAACGTTGCATTCGTGAAATTGGTGTAGGGTTTTTATTCGCCCCAAATCACCACAAAGCGATGAAATATGCCGCTGCGCCACGTAAAGAATTGGGTTTCCGTAGTATTTTTAATTTACTCGGCCCGCTTACGAATCCGGCTGGAGTAAAACGTTTCGTCATTGGTGTTTTCTCACATGAATTGTGCCGCCCAATGGCTGAAGTGCTTAAACAACTCGGTGCTGAACACGTCATGGTGGTGCATTCACAAGATGGTTTAGATGAAATCAGTTTAGCATCTAAAACTTATGTGGCTGAACTCAAAAATGGTGAAATCACTGAATGGGAAATCATTCCTGAACAGGTCGATATTGCCTCTCAAACCTTAACAGGTCTAACCATTGACAGTGCTGCCGACAGCTTAAAACTGATTAAAGACGCGTTAAGCAAAAAGAAATCTGAAATTGGTGAGAAAGCCGCAAATATGGTGGCGCTTAATGCTGGTGCAGGTATCTATGTAGCTGGTTTAACCACCAGCTATAAACAGGGTGTTGCCCTTGCCCATGACATTATTTATGGGGGACAAGCTCTAGAAAAAATGGGGATTTTGGCAGAATTTGGCAATACGCTCAAAGAATACGACATCTAAGACAGCAGGAATTTTTAATCATGGTAGATATCGCAAATACGATTCTAGGTAAGATCGTAGACCGGAAAAAAGAAGAATTTGCTGCACGTCTGAAGCAAAAAAGTTATAAGGATGTTGAAGAGCTGGCTCAAGCTGCCACACCTGTACGTGGCTTTGCTGAATCATTACTGGCTAAGCGCCCGGGGGTGATTGCTGAAATCAAGAAAGCGTCTCCATCCAAAGGCATTATCCGTGAAAATTTTAATCCAGCGGAAATTGCCGCACAGTATCAGGATGCAGGCGCTGCATGTTTGTCCGTATTGACCGATGTAGATTTCTTTCAGGGTGCTGATGAGAATATTCAGATTGCACGTTCGCATTGTGATTTGCCAGCCCTACGTAAAGATTTCCTGATTGATCCTTATGGGGTGATTGAAGCGCGTGCTTTACATGCAGACTGTATCTTGCTGATTGTGGCTTGCCTGTCTGATCAGCAACTGGAAGAAATGTCGAAGACTGCTTTTGAGCATAATCTGGATGTACTGGTTGAAGTGCATGATGAAGAAGAATTAGGGCGTGCTTTAAAACTTTCTGATCGTTGTCTACTGGGTGTGAACAATCGTAATTTAAAAACTTTTGATGTCGACCTGAATACATCACTACGTCTGAAAAAATTACTGGATCCTTCACGCCTGCTGGTCACTGAAAGCGGTATTGCGACCCCTGCTGATGTTGCGATGATGCAGGAACATGATATTCATGCCTTTCTGGTTGGTGAAAGCTTTATGAAACAGCCGCGTCCGGATCATGCATTCCGCGAACTGTTTGGTGAACCAGAAGCTGTATAAAAATTTTCAATTCAGGGCAAAATTCGTTTTGCCCTGATTCTTCCCACTCCCTGAATCAACTTTTAGACCTTCTAATTTATCTGTTTTTCTGTTCTGCCCCAGCTTGAAATCTCTCTCTAAAATTCAGCCTATCAGCCTGGATATAATCAAATACATTCTGCTTATATGAACAGTAAGACCTAAAAAATCAAATAATAAACGTGAGCTCTTATTGTATATTCACGTTTAAATTTCATTTAAATATTCACTTGAACAGAATACCTAAACAGTATGAGCGCAATGCAGTTCTCATTTTCTTGAATCAGGACTATAATTTATCAATATTTTCGCATCTTGCATGTTTTTTGATTATGAGCAAACACGATTCTTCGCTTTCCAAAGATCAGTTTAATTTGTTGAAGCAATTTAAAAAACAGATCAGCAATCCACAGCCACGCGTTGAAGTTGAAGCACCTGCGGTGAAAACACCTGAACAGGAACAAGCTGATGAGCTGGAATTGTTTCGTAAACAGATGCAGGGTGTACAAAAAATCGATAATAGCAATATCGCAAAAATCGAAAAAGCCGGCAAGAAAAAACCGGATGCACAGACACTAGCCAAACGTGCTGCTGCTGAAGGTCCGATGCAGACTGATGAAACTGCCCTTTCAGATACCCAAGCCATGCTGAATCCAGTCGGAAGTCAGGCTGCGTTGAGCTATCGCATTGCGACCCTACAGCACAAAGTCTTTGAAGATCTGAAAGCCGGCAATCTGCGCTGGTATGAAGCAGTCGATCTGCACGGCTGTACCGTGGAAGAAGCACGTGTTGCAGTATTGCAAATTATCCAGATGGCGAAAGATGAAAATCAGAACGTAATTAAGATCGTACATGGTAAAGGTCCGGAAGCCATTTTAAAGACCTACGTAAATGGCTGGCTGCGTCAGCACCGTGATGTTTTGGCCTTTGTCAGCGCACCTGAAAACCAGGGCGGTACTGGCGCTGTGCTGGTTCTGCTCAAGCGTGCGGAAAAGAATCCAAAGTTCAAACAGTAATCGGAATTAACTCCAAATTAAGGCAATGTAATAGTTTTCTGCTACAATGCCGTCCTTGTTCTATCTCAGTGTAAGTGAATACGTCATATGACTATGCAGCAATCCTACGCAAACATTCTTACTGCCGTTGGTGAAGATTTAAATCGCCCTGGTCTCAAAGATACGCCTGTGCGTGCTGCGAAAGCGTTTTCGTATTTAACTTCCGGCTATAGCCAGACTCTGGAAGAAGTGACCAATAATGCAGTATTCCCGTCTGATAACCATGAGATGGTTTTGGTCAAAAATATCGAATTCTATTCGCTGTGTGAACACCATTTATTGCCATTCTATGGCCGTGTGCATATTGCTTATTTGCCAGAAGGCCGTGTTTTAGGCCTGTCTAAATTTGCCCGTATTACTGAAATGTTTGCACGTCGCTTACAGATTCAGGAAAATCTGACCCAGCAAATTGCAGAAGCAGTGGCTGAAGTGACTGGCGCACGTGGTGTGGCTGTGGTGATTGATTCTGCGCATATGTGCATGATGATGCGTGGTGTGGGCAAGCAGGAATCAACGACACGTACTGTTTCTTTTGTGGGTGATTTTAAAACCAATAAAGAAGAACGTCGTGAATTCCTGAGCGCAGTACCTGAAGCTTACTAATCGTTTTGATTTCAAAAGCCTCGACACTGGTTGAGGCTTTTTTATATGTGCTTTAATTTGTTCAATTTCAGATAACTTTAACTTGAGGATTCACTATGTCATCAATTTGGTTAGCAGGTCATGGTTTAACCCAGAGTGAAACCATAATTGATTATCCCCGTCCTGATCGCCTGGTCGTTGGCAATCCTAAACGTTCTACACAAAGCTTGTATGATCATCCCAATATGAATTGCGGTATCTGGGAATGTGAAATAGGTGCATGGAATATTGTGTTCGCTGAGAATAAACAGGAATTCTTTACGGTCATTGAAGGTACAGTTCGCTTGCATGATGCCAACAAAAAAAGTTATGTAGAAATCAAAGCGGGTAATGCAGGTATTATTCCGCCAGGCTTCGTCGGTACTTTTGAAGTGGTAGAGGCAGTCAAAAAATACTTTGTCGTAGTTGAAGCCTAAAACCTGCTTTTGCAGGTTTTTCTTTTTTAAAACTATAAATAAATTCGACTTCTACAATTCATTACAGCATCACTACCCGCTTTAGCACACTTCCATCCTACATTATTCCTGATCATCTATTCAGTTATGCAGATTGATCTGCTTGTCTATATGCACTTAATAAAAAATACATACATTTTAAGAAAGCTCATGGACTTAAAAAATACAGACAGGCATTCATGGTTATAGGGAAATATAGATACATAAGGAGAAAATATGACGATTAAAAAATCTTCAAAAAATGTTCCCCGTAAAACCTCGCGGGTAGTTTCGACCAGTTTTGATTACTCGCTGGATTTTGAAAAAATTGATTTTAGAAAACGGCCTGAATTGTACCGGATTGGACGTGGTGAACAGGGCGTGCTTTCAGTTGAACCATATAAATCGGAAATTTTGCCACATTGGCGTTTTGCCGATGAAGAGAAGGCTCAAGCAAGCAGCACTAAGATTTATGCCATGTTTATAGATTATCTGGAAAAAGAAGATTTTATTGGTGCGGATATGGCACGTAAATTCTTGCAGATGGGCTATACCCGTGCCCGCCGCTATGCTAATCATAAAGGCGGTAAAAAATATGACGGTCCGGTGCCAGATGACAAAAAAGGATTGAGCGGCGCCCACGGCAGAGACGAATTGCCTCGTCAGCGAGAAGATCCCGTTAAAGCTGCCGCAGCACGTATCTTTAAACAAAAATGGGATGAAGCCAAACTGCATCCCGAGTATATTAAGCAAAAACAGAAATTTAAAGACTGGATTGAATCGCTGCAATCACATCAATAATTTAGGTCAGTGATGGTGTATTCAATACTCGCGTATCCGGGTCATTTTTTGCCAGATACACCCGATTACGACCAGTATTTTTTGCTGCATATAAAGCTGTATCGGCAGTATCCAGGAACTTCTGGTAGTCCGGATGACCATCATAAATCACACAGCCAATACTCACGGTAAACTTGAACTGCATACCCTGTGCAGTCGTGATTATGCCTTCTTCAATAAATTTACGGATATTTTCTGCAATATTCATAGCACGGCGTTGATCAGTATCGACCAGCAATAGCAAGAATTCTTCGCCCCCCACACGGAAAGCATAGTCACCGCCCTGACTGTATTTCTGTAATCCATCCGCAATAAATTTTAGAGCCAGATCACCCGCCGCATGACCAAATTTGTCGTTAATGGTTTTAAAGAAATCGGCATCCAGCGCCAATAAGGCAAGCGGTGTCTGGTTCTGACGTGAATAAGTAATTTCGCGGGAAATAATGGTATTTAGATAGCGACGATTGAGTAATTGAGTCAGAGAATCATTACCCGATTCAATATATTCTGCCACCTGAAATAGCTGATCAATCAGATGCTGAATCTCACGATTCAGCTCACGAATCTGCTGAATCAGGTTCAGTTTTTTCGCTTCATCCTGACATTCTAAAATGATCTGATTTAGCGTATCGACCTGATGAATGCGTTCAATAATTAGCTGAACCTGATCTGAGCCGGTAAATGCATACGAGGCTTTATGAATAAACCATAGGCCAAATTCAGATTTGGACAGTAGTGGATGACGTAGGGTTTCCTGACCTGAGAACACTTTGTACATCAGCTCATTTTCCCAGTCGAGTAAGCAACTACGCTGCTTATCTTTTTGTACTGCAACATCCTGCATGGCAGAGAACAGACGATAACTGTGCTTGATTTCCTGATTTTTGGCAGTTTTTGCCTCATAGGAACGGCACATGATTTCAGTAGCGAAGCTCATAACCTGTACCAGATAGCTACAGGTCGTCAGTGTCAGCAACTGATCATCTTCTTCTAACAGCTCAAATATCTTGCGTTCAATTTCACGTACACCACGCATAATCAGCCAGGACGGAATACCTACCCGGGCATGGACATGACCGACGGTATGCTGTTTCTGTACAGCCTGTAAATAGTGCTTATTGATACCGACACTAAAACTTTCTAACAGCCATTGATGCAAAGTGTTGCGCAGGCGCTGCTGAATCAGATCATCAGAAAAGAACTCTGCCGACTCTTTTTCCACCAGCATATTTTTATAAAACTCTTCCACCAGTATCGGGGCATTATCCTGTATAAACTGGAAGGCATGGACTAAATCATCTGATGAATAATTTTGGCATATATGCTGCCACTGTCCCGCTAGCATATGCATACATTCATTGTCCATACTCAAACACCCCAATAAATTAGGTGAACAATATATCAAATTTATAAGCTATCGTTACCCCATACATCCATAATTTTGATAAAACGACATCTAAAACAGCCACAAAATCCTTATATTTTTGTAACTTCTATTTTTATTTAAATCAGTAACTTTTAGAGATTTTACTAGAAAATTCACTTAAAAATAACGAATATAGTGTAAATGTAATGCCTGCCAGTCCAGACTCCCCTGCTGCTGGTATTGCCATCCAATCCGAATGGCATTTTGCATATTTAGGCTATATTGCAATTCTGTATTCAGGTTGAGCATCCATTGCTGACTGTCATGCCAATAAGGGAGCTCTATCTGTACCAGACTGTTAATTCGGTCCGTCCAGATATTCTGACAGCCTGCGGTTGGCCCCAGACCTGCACGCCAGCCCTCATCAAGGGCTTTACCAGCCTGCACATGCGTTTGTAATTGCACATAACATAGATGTTCACGTTCGGCATTAGCCCAGCTATAGCCACCCTGTACCTGAAAATTGGCTACACCATGCTGCTGCTCAGTACTGAACCCTCCTTCCCGGTCAAGAGCTTCCTGTTTCCAGCCCAGATTAAAGCCCCAAGACAACGGAACCTTAAATGCATGAATCGGGTTATAAGAATTAACTGTTAACAGGTCTAGATGTTCCAGTTTGATACGATCATCACGGTATTGCAGCGCACCATCGAGAAATAATAATTGAGTGCCTGTGCGTAATCCGCCTTGTGGATCCATCAGATCATGATAAGCCTGACGGAAACCTAACTGAATCGCAGTTTGATCCTGTACCTGTCCAGCCTTAAATACGAAATTACGTGCATGATGGCTTTGGGTCGGATCTACTTTTGGAGTTTCTGGCTGCTGACGCTGTTTCTCTATGGCCAGCTGGCTTCTTAATCCCAATAACTTGCGAAAGCGTGGTTGGGCAAATGCTTCATCTACTTCCTGACGCAGAAAATCCAGATATAAATGATCATAGGCCATTTCCAGTATCTTGGCCTGATCTTCAGTAGGATAGTTGTGCAAGATCTCAGACATCTTAGCAGTTTCTGCATAAGCGACCTGATGTGCAGTTTTTGCCAGAACTTTACCATGCTGGCGAGATTGAGCCAGCAACTGGGTTTCGAGGGCTGGTCGATAGATTTTTTCCCGAATCAGCCCTTGCTGCTCTACAACTTTTAAGGTTTCTACCGGAATAGCGGTCGTACCGAACTGTTTTTGCAGATTCAGTCCAGGTCGGACTAAGTCGAGCAGACCTAAGAGACGATATGAACAATTATCATTAATAAAATAATAAGGGAAATTGACCTGTTGCATTTCCCACAGATGCTGTACCAGAAAAGTGGTTTCTTCAGGCGTCAGATTAAGTTCATATTCCCATAAATCCCGGCTTTCAAAATCGCCATATTCTTTGACTTTGCGATAATAAGGCATCAGTGAATATTCACCCGGATATTGCCCGGTTAGGCCTTTCCAGGCAAAGGACCAGTTATCATTGCTGTCTACAGTCGCTGCATAATTGACTGCATAAGAAATCAGCTTGAGTTCCTGCTGGTCTTTAGGGTCCAGACGCAGCAAAGTATGCCCAAACATTGAGCTCGGATTCCCCATAAAATCTGTCGCATAAATCAGGGTAGCTTTATAAGGCTTCACCTCCCCAATCCAGCGTTCAAGATCAGGACAACTTAGCTCAGGCAATTGCTGCTCAGAGATATTTAACTGCTGCATGAGCCAGTGACTACGTGCGGGAAACTTGCAGCGCACGGACTGGTTGGGGGCAGCAGCTAAAAATAATGCCTGTATATTCTGCTGCATTTCCTGTTGCAGGTTACTTCCTCCCTGCTCTGCCAGAAAATAACCAGAGTAGCTGACCTCACTCTGACCTTTGCTATTGGCATACATTAAACGCTGCCAGGTTTCCGCCTTAAACAGCTGCTTCTGTACCGCCTGATCAAGATAAGGCTGAATATCTGGGGAAACGGTCGTAGCAAAACTTACGGGACTCGATAGCAAAGCTATGAGTAAAAAAGCATATTTCATTCAGTCAACGTATTCTTTGGTTTTTATAGTCATAAGAAAACCCTGCCAGTAGCAGGGTTTTTTAAGGATCCGTTAGATGTAAGATTTTAACACTTCATCTTTAGCCATCACGTTTTGTAATGAGCTCAAAACCTGTAAAGTATTTTGATTTTCTTCTGAATAGATTTCAGAGAAATTCTGCTTGGATAAAGTAAAGAAGCGTGCTTTATCTTCAGATTTAATATTCAGCAATTCTGCAAGCACATTCAGGCTTTCACCTTCACCAACAGCCATATCGCGTGCCAATGCTTCCGCATTTTCATTGGTAAACGTCACAACTTGTGCAGTGACTGTTCCTCCCTGACTACAACCCAAGGTACCGAAAGTAATCCCGAGCCATTGGTTAGTAAACAGAACGTTTGTAGTACCAGCAAGCAGTTTAGGAATAATGCCTGACTGACCTGCCCACACCTGACTACCGACACCACAACCAACATCATTGTCAGCCATCGCCAGGCTCGAACCAGTCGCTAATACTGCTGCGAGCATAATTTTTTTCAACATACTTATTCTCCGGTTATTCTCTGCATCTTTGTTATTGATATAATTATGTAATTTATATTACACATTAAGCAGATTAGCTGGAAGCTGATCGATACGCAATGTCAAAAACGTCCATGTTAACCAAAGAAAACATTAATTTTATGAAGAAGCTTTCAACTGCCAATTTCCTCTAGAATCACGCACCCCTAAAATCTTCATAACCAGCACCAGACTGAGCAATAATAACAAGTACCAGGAACCTAATTTTGCCCAGCCGACCATATGCCAATTTTCTACCTGACTTGGATAGAGCCAGATCTGGTAAAAGGTACTGATATTCTCTGCAATCCAGATAATAAAGGCCAGTAAAGCCAGGACCGGTAACATCGGCAACTGAAAGGAATGCCGGTTCAGCTGAAAGCGGATTTGAGTTTTCCAGAAGATCAGCGCGCTCCAGATAAAAAGAAGAATACGATAGTCTGGAATAAAGAACTTGCTCATGAAGTTAATATAGGACAACAAGGCCAGTGCCATCATATTGGCAAAACCAGGTAAGTGATTAAAAGAGACCTGAAACAGACGTAATGAACGCGCAAAAAAACTGCCAACCGCTGAATACATAAATCCTGCAAACAACGGGACGGTTAAGATCTTGAAAATGGCGGGTTGTGGATAATGCCAGGAAGCAATCGCAGGATGGGTTAGAAAAATTTCCATCACCATCGCCAGAATATGAAATAGCGCAATGACTCTGGCTTCTGGCCAGGATTCTAATTTGGCATATAACAGAATGACCTGAATCACCAGAGCATAAAATAGAAGGTAGTCATAACGGTAGAAGCCGTAAAAGAGTTCACTCCCCATTGAAGCGCTAAAAGCAAAAGCCAGCAGGAGTAAGATCCCAAATAAGGCAGCCGATGCTGCCTTATAAGAAAATTCAAACCCTGATTTGAGTAGGTTGATCAAGGTTTACATCCTAAAGATATTTAGCGCTGTACTCATGCACGGTATCAATAAACGCTTTAGGATGGGCTGGATCTACCCATTGTGTAATGCCATGTCCAAGATTTGCCACATAACCGGTCTTTTCACCATTAGCATATGCATCGTCCAGCATCAGCCGGGTAGCTTTAGCAATTGCGTCTGGAGAACCATATAAGGTTGCAGGATCAAGGTTGCCTTGTAGTGCTGCACGACCAGCAACAGTCTGACGGGCAACATTCAACGGCGTAGTCCAGTCCAGTCCAAAAGCATCTGCACCTGTTGCTACCATTGGTTCAAGCCACTGGCCACCACCTTTGGTGAAAAGGATCACAGGGATCTTGCGGCCTTCTTTTTCACGCTGCAAACCTGCGACAATTTTCTGCATATAATTAAGTGAAAATTCGATATATTCACGATGCGCTAGTGCACCACCCCAACTATCAAAAATCTGCACCGCCTGAGCACCTGCATCAATCTGGGCATTCAGGTAATCCGTTACTGCATCTGCCAGACGTGTAAGTAATGCATGCAGCACTTCAGGCTGTGCATACATCATTTGTTTGGTAAAGCGGAAATCCTTGCTGGAACCACCTTCAACCATATAAGTCGCCAGTGTCCATGGACTGCCCGAGAAGCCAATTAAGGGAACTTGTCCACCTAATGCTGAACGGATCGTAGTAACCGCATTCATGACATAGTCTAGATCTGCTTTGGCATTAAATGCTGGCAGATTCGCTACATCCTGCTCGGTACGTACGGTTTTATGAAACTTAGGACCTTCACCGGCTTCAAAATACAGACCCAGACCTAATGCATCCGGCACAGTCAAAATGTCCGAAAATAGAATGGCTGCATCAAGTTCATAACGGCGCAGCGGCTGCAAGGTCACTTCACAGGCAAATTCGGTATTCTTGCAAAGAGACAGGAAATCCCCTGCCTTGGCGCGTGTTTCACGGTATTCTGGTAAATAACGGCCTGCCTGGCGCATCATCCATACGGGTGTGGTATCTACAGGTTCACGCAACAATGCACGCAGAAAACGATCATTTTTTAAGGTCGTCATTCACATTACCATCAATCTTTGACATTCAGGACATCATAGCAAAAAGCCTCCATTTTTAATAACTTCACATTACTTTAAAAATCGATCATCATAAGTGAAGAATTAAGGGTGTCACAAAACAACTACTGCATCTCCATAGTTTTTCTGTAATACTTATTACGTTATTTAAATAGTTTATGAATAATTAGGTTGAATTACATGTTCGTTCGCACAATGCTCGCAATGAGTTTAAGTTGCATTATTGCAGGTACTGCCTTCGCTGCTTCTGCTACTGAACAGCCATTAAATCCCAAAAAAGTAGCGACTGATGTTACGGTTCAAGACCCGATCGATCCGCTTGCTACAGAAGCATCAGCAGCCAAATCTACAGATACTCCTATTTCAGCTCGGGAACAAAGCGATCTTACTCAGGCTTCTGAGACCCTGGATGGCCTGCAGGCAGCTGAAGATCAAAATGCGGATATCGGTGCTGCCCCAACAGCAGCCGCTAAAAGTACATCTGCTCATGCCAATAAAGCATCTTGGACGCTAGATGGTCTGAATAATGCTGAATGGTATGAAGATATTGGTAAAGGTCAGTTCCCTGTTTACGCACGTGCACATGTCATGCTGAACAATGCTCATGCTTCGCCAGGTGCAATTGATGGAACTAGTGGTAAAAATACCCTGAAAGCGCTGGCTTCTTTCCAGCAAATGAATGGTATCAAGCCGACCGGTACATTGACCAAAGAAACCTGGGATAAGTTGATAGAATTGCAAGCGTCTAAGCCTGCATTTGTCGAATACACCATTTCAGCAGACGATCTGAAAGTACCTTTGGCAAAATCAATTCCATCTGATTATGCGCTACAGGCTAAAATGCCTGGTCTGTACTACACCAGCATGTCGGAAATGCTTGCTGAAAAATTCCACATGGATGAAGCATTCCTGAAACAGCTCAATCCAGGAGCAAACTTCAGTAAAGCAGGCCAAAAACTTCTGGTTGCTAATGTCCGTAACAACCTGCCTGAAGACATTCATTTGATTGTAGCGCACAAAGGTGCCAAACAGCTGTATCTGTTTAACAGCAAAAATAAAATGATTGCCTCTTTCCCGGCAAGTATTGGTAATACTAGTACGCCTTCTCCAACGGGTACTTATAAAGTAACAGGTGTGGCGCGTAACCCGTATTATAGCTATTCACCTTCTAACTTTGTTCAAGGTAATAACACCAAACCGCTTTCCTTACCCCCTGGCCCGAATGGTCCAGTCGGTAATATCTGGATTGGTCTGAGCAAGAAATCATTTGGTATTCATGGTACGCCAAATCCATCGATGATTTCCAAGTCTTATTCACACGGTTGTATCCGTTTGACCAACTGGGATGCCAATGATCTTGGCCGTAAAGTGAAGTCAGGTGTAACTGTCCGCTTCCTGGAATAATCAGTTCTATATAAAAAATGCCCGCTTTCGAGTGGGCTTTTTTATGCTTCAATAAAATTCAGATCGTTGCAAAACTGCAATGATCTGTCGCATGGATAGGCTTTTTATAAAATAAATACAACGCTAAGATAGGATCATGTTAAAAAAATAGATGAGATGAAAAATGGATGCTTTCCTGCATAAAAGCGAAAACCGTGGTCATGTCAAAATGGGCTGGCTGGAATCTAAACACAGCTTTTCATTTGGTAACTGGTATAACCCTAAATATATGGGTATCAGCGCACTGCGTGTGATTAATGACGACTTGATCGATGGTCACCAAGGCTTTGGTCAACACCCACATGACAATATGGAAATCCTGACCTGTGTACTTAAAGGTACGATTACCCATCAGGACAGCATGGGCAATCACGGCGGGATTTCTGCGGGTGAGTGGCAACTGATGAGTGCCGGTACAGGTGTTCGCCATAGTGAAATGAACCAAGGTGATGAACAGGTCCATTTGCTACAAATCTGGATCATTCCAAACGAACATGATGCACAACCGAACTATCAGCAAATTAAGCTGGATCCACGTGAACAACCTAACCAGTGGCATCTCATTTGTGGACCAAATGATAACGCACCGATGCATATTCGTCAGAATGCTGAAGTGAAAACCGCAGTGATCAAAAAAGATCAGACTTTAGCAATCAAAGCCACTCAGCATATTAACTATGTGCATGTGATTTCAGGTGCAGTACAGATTGCCGAATACACCCTAAATGCAGGTGATGCAATTGCTTTTCTGGATGTAGTGGATATGAGAGCTCTGGATGATGCTCAAGTAATCTGGTTTGATTTGCCGGAAGTCAAAGACTAAGATTTTTATCAATTTTAGTTCTAAAAGGCTATTCATCTGCAAGGTGAATAGCCTTTATTTTTTATATCGTGAACTTATTTCTCTCTATGCAAGATTACAGATAAAAATAAATAATACCAATCCACAGCACTTCTTTACCTAAGTATTTATCATTTTCAGCGATTATTAAGCTTATTCATTTTAAGCAACCGTCTATCTATCACGTACGAAGAAACTCAACCTATTCTTATGGCTATCCTTCGAGTCATTTTTTATCATGAGCACAACAGATTGATTACTTGAAATTTTCTAAGAATCAGAAGAGAAAATCCTTATGAACCAGATCTTAGATATAAAAACCAGCCAACAGCAGGCTTTACTTTATTTATTGAATTTCTTAAAACAGCAAGACTATCAATTTACTGCAATTACCCCACTTTCTCATCAACGGATTCTGGATCGTAAACAAAATGATGTAAACAAAGAAATTACGCTAAAGGATATATTTGGCTGGAATCTTGGATTTAAAAAAACAGATCTTGATCCTGCGCTTTTTTCCATACTCGAAGAACATCAGCTTCTCAAAATTCAAGAAAACTTATATTTAAGTCAGGTACGGGTAGCTTCTCTCAACAATGCGTTATTTATTCACTCTGCCTTTCCGACCATAGAACAGGATGCAGTATTTTTTGGCCCAGATACTTATCGTTTTGCCTATCACTTGAAGCAATATTTAGCGAGTCGATCTGATCCATTGAAACGCGCGGTTGAATTATGTTGTGGTACTTCGGCAGCTGCCATCAGTATCGCAAAATATTTTCCAGATTATGATGAGTTGATTGTCGCGGATCTTAATCCGAAAGCCCTGTTATATAGTCAAATGAATATCGACTTTGCTGGTTTAAAAAAAATCCATCCGGTACAGAGTGATTTATTTGCAAATCTGCAAGGTCAGTTTGACCTGATTTTTGCCAATCCCCCTTATTTAATCGACCCGCATCAACGTCAATACCGGCATGGTGGTGATGAGCTAGATGGCAATGCTCTCTCTTTTCGCATCATTAAAGAAGGTATCCAGCATCTGAATCCGCGGGGATGTATATTCTTATATACAGGCGTTACCGTCACTCAGGATGGTAATCGTTTTGTAGAGCATTTAGAAAACTTAATGAGGCAGTATAAAAATATCAGCTGGTCTTATGAAGAGATTGACCCGGACATCTTTGGAGAAGAATTAGAACAACCGGCTTATCAGCATGTGGACAGGATTGCTTTGGCGTTAGTGAAAATTGAAGTCAAACAATAATATTGTCGTCATTAAAAGCTCTTTATTTAATGTGTAAATACTCAGAAAACTTATAAATTTTATGAAAAATCTATAAAAAAATATCCCAGTAATTTATTGATATTTTAAAGATTTATCTTTAATAAAAAACCGGCCTATGCCGGTTTTTTATTAAATCATTTTTTACCAGTTCAGTTCCAAACCGATACTTCCGCCTTGATCACTCGAACTTGATGAAGCGTACTTTCCATAGTACTGACCAAAAATTGAAAGATTGGTAATCGAGGTCATTTTAAAGCTCACATTCATATCAAAACTATTACGTTGTGGTTCACCACCTTGTGTCCTAAAGACATAACCTGGTGCAGAAACAAAACTTGCATCCATTTCTCGTTTGCTAGACAACTCATGGCTGAATGCAAAACGGGCATATGGCTGAATCACGCCTTCACTAAAGACAAAGTTTTTGTCAAACTGCGCACCGATGAATAACGGCGCACTATAGACACTCGTTTTTTCATACTGTAAAGCCAATGGATCTGTACTTTCTAACGCCGACTCGCGGAATGCTTTTGTATCTAGTTGGCTATACTGCGCTCCGATAAACCCGGTACGGTTCAGTCAGGCAAGCGAGATTAGTATCGGACTTGAACAGACAGAGCATGCATTAATCCTGAATATTCGGGATAATGGCGTCGGTTTTGATCCTGAATGTATTATAGAAGCCAAGCATATAGGGCTACAAAGTATGAAAATACGTGCTCAACGTGCAAATGGTACACTGAATATCCTGTCTTCAGGTCGGGGAACTCATATTCAGGTCATGTTAAGTTTTTAAAATTATTTAGGATAGTTAAATACTTATTTTAATTTATCAAGACTAAGCTGCTTTTTTCCTCCGATGCTTAAATGTAGTGTGGCACAGAATGAGGTGAAGCATAGGAAGGAAATAAAATGAGCTGGCATTTCCCTTTTATAATCAAGTCTTATAAACAACAAAGCCCTGTATCTACAGGGCTTACAGAAGCAGCAGTTCAAAACTATTTAAAATAATTCAATGGCAATTTCAGATAAGACATACCATTGGCTTCAGGTTCAGGGAACTGCCCTGCTTTCATATTAATCTGAATTGCCGGCAAAATCAGTTTCGGCATATTTAAAGTAGCATCACGCTGATGTCGCATTTCGACAAACTCTGCTTTACTGGTGCCTTCTTGGATATGAATATTCTGGGTTTTCTGGGTGTGTACATCAGTTTCACAGACATAATCATGACGCGTTGCAGGCAAATAGTCATGACACAAGAACATCCGAGTTTCAGGCGAAAGCTGATACAGTGACTGTACCGAATCGAATAAGGTCGATGCACTACCACGCGGAAAATCGCAACGTGCCGTACCATAATCCGGCATAAACAGGGTATCACCCACAAATACCGCATCCCCGATCACATAGCTGAGACAGGCCGGTGTATGCCCTGGCGTAGGAATATTATAGGCATCCATTTCACCAATCTTGAAATGCTCATGATCCTCAAACAGGTAGTCAAATGGCTGCAGGGCATTAAACTGTTTCATGTCCAGATGATAAATCGCCCCAAAGGTTTCCTGTACCACAGAAATCTTCTGGCTCATGGCAATTTTTCCACCCAGTTCTGCCTTGAGATATTGCGCTGCTGTCAGATGATCGGCATGAACATGGGTTTCCAGAATCCACTCGACAGTTAAATTTTGTGCCTTAACATAGGCAATAATACGATCTGCATGTGTAGTCGATGTGCTGGCCGAGGCCGCATCATAATCCAGGACACTGTCAATAATGGCACAATGTCCGGTTGCAGGATCACTCACCACATAACTGAAGGTATTGGTGTTTTCTTCAAAGAAATCTTGCACAACCGGTTGTTGTACCTGTTTTTCCATTGAAATATCTTGCATAGTTAAGCTCCTGACCATTTACGGTGAATCCATACACCCACCAGCATTGCTACAACAAAATAGAGCACTTGATAGTGACCCAAACCGATCAAGGTGAAACTTGGTGCCGGACAGATGCCCGCAATCCCCCAACCTGCACCAAATAAAACCGCACCCGTAATCAGTTTCTTATCTATCTGATTATTTTTAGGCAAATCAATAGGCTCATTAAATATTGTTTTCGGTTGAGCCTTACGTAATGCTTTCTGGAAGGGAATAAAGGCCACCGCAATCGCGCCCATCATCACAAAGGCCAGACTGGCATCCCAATCACCAAACAGATCCAAGAAATCGAGTACCTTTTCAGGATTGGACATGCCTGACACCATCAGACCCACAGAGAACAGAGCACCAAATAAAAAGGCAAACACATTTTTCATTTTAGAATGCTCCTGTGATATGACGGATAATATAAACGGTGACAAAACCTGCAAACATAAAAGTCATCGTCGCGACAATAGAACGCTTAGACAGCCGACTAATGCCACAAATTCCGTGACCACTGGTACAGCCCGACCCCAAACGTGTCCCGAAGCCTACCAGCAGACCTGCCACAATCATCATCAATGGGCTGGCATTCAATTCAATTTCAGGTTGTACAAACAGACCATAAATAAACGGTGTGATGATTAAACCTGATAAAAACCAGATCGCAGGCGTTTTAAATACGGTTTTTGGGTTTAATACCTGCCCAACCAAACCACTGATTCCTGCAATACGGCCATTGACGTAAAGATAGCCGACCACTGAAAGTCCGAGCATTAAACCGCCAATAAATGCGATGAGGAAGTCATGCATGATGAATCAATCCCTATACAATATACTTTTTTATATTATATAATAAAAAATAATAATCAAGCAGTTTTATGGTAAATTGTGTAAACTGCACGGGCTACATCAAAGGTTTCGAGGACATCTATGGATATGATTGCTGCAAATGCCAAAATTGATTTTTCACAGGTCGATTTCGTCAGCCAATGCCTAAAAGTTTTAGCCAATCCTGATCGTCTGAAAATCTTATGTATCTTAGTCGACGGGGAAATGAATGTTCAGGAAATTGAAGAATCTACCAATATTCATCAACCTACACTTTCACAACAGCTGACTGTACTGCGTAAGGCCGACATGGTTGGCACCCGACGTGAGGGCAAACAGATTTTCTATCGTCTGAGTGACCCCAAGGTCTTGAGCCTGATGCAAAAGCTGTACGAGCTGTATTGCGCCCAGCCCTCTTCTTAGTGCAGCCAAAAAGAAATGATCAGAAGCAGTCCGCTAAAAGCAGTAAACAGATTTAGCCATACGGGATACTGGGTGTAATAACCTTCAATAAATTCCGGCGGTCGCAGTGATGTCAACCCCCGTCGATATTGCAGGATTGAGGCGAAATTTACCAACATACCAAATACAATCACCGCAATTCCCAGCCATTGTGAATAAGCTATTTTCTGTGCATAAGTGTCTGGGTCCACCAGTTGCACTAGCAGGTTGGATTTTTCAATCACAAAACCAAAAGCAATTAATGCCAAACCACTCCGATTCCACGCCAGAGCGGTTCGTTCCAAAGCAAGCAGTACCCGTGGATCATCCAAATTTGAAATTTCTTATCTGCTCTTCATGCTTAGCCTATCCACCAATGTAAATCTGCCTCCCTATCATGTATAGATGTTTTAAGTAAAAATTACTTTTCTATCATGCAGTTAAAATATTATTGTTCAAAAATTTCCTTGACATCCATCGCCAGGCCTTGAGTAGATTTAAATTCACCCTGATTGTTTTTCCAAGCCATCGACGGTGTGGAGAAAAAGCCGTATTTCCCCATTAGGGCCTGGTTGGCATCAATTTTTGCAGCAATTTCGACAGGAATCTTTTCCATTTTCTTGAGCTGCTTTTTGCCTTTATTTTTATTTATATCGTTAAAAACTGCTGCTGGATTTTTCGACATCAACAATGTTGCCACCTGGCCACGGCTTTCTTCGCGGATCACACCGACCTGAATATGACGCAGCTGTACCTTGCCTGATTTGACCCAAGGCCGGGCCGCCTGCCAGAATTTATAGCAATATGGACAATTTGGATCGGAAAAGACATAGACCACACGTGGTGCATCTGGCTTGCCATCCTGGATCCAGGTGGATTTTTCCAGGGTTTTCCAGACGTCGTCCAATACCGCTTTTTTCATATGCTTTTCAATCTGTTCATTGGATAGGCTTTTCCCTTGCGCATCAAACAGTTCGCCCTTGATATAATATTTGTCATCATTGGAGATAAAGAGTGTATTGGAGTATTGGTCTTCATGCCCCACCCAGCCGGTCATTCCTTGCGGTGCCGGAATCTGTTTTACAAACACAAAACCCTGTTTTTCAATGTTCTGTTTAATATTTGCCTGTGTGTGCATGCTCATGATCAGGAACATACCTGCACCAAGCACCTGGTGAATTTTATTCATACTAAGTCCTTCCGTTTTTTTAAGGTTGATCTGAAATTCTGTTTAAATATTGCTGCAACATGGCCGGACTGAGTTCCCCCATATGCCGCTCGACCAGCTGGCCTTGAGCATTAAAAAACAGCGTCGTTGGCAGGCCAAAACTATTCAGCTGCTGGGGTAGTTCACCATATGGGTCCAGCAGGACATGTTTAAATTGAAACTGATGTTTTCTTAAATAGGCATTTACGGTGGCTACCTCCTCACCCTGATTGAGCATGATAAAATTCACTTGAGGATGCTGCTGGACTGCTCTGGCCAACACCGGCATTTCGCGGTGACAGGGCGGACACCAGCTCGCCCACAAATTAATTATCGTGGGCTGGCCAATGAATTGGCTGAGTGAAATCTTGTCTGTACCCAAACGCTCCTGTTCTAGTCCAGCAAAGGCTAGATCAGGAAACGCTGCTTCAGTTTTTAGACTGGATTTGAATACGAGTCCAAGCCCGATCCAGAGTACAAAGATGATCAACAAGATGGCTTTGAATCGGGTCTGCAACTGTCTGTTTCGAATGACATACCACAAAGCACCAATCAGCACCCCTCCCCATAAATGGAAACCTTTGTCCTGGATTTTCAGTATGTCGATGGGTGCTGCAAAATACAGCTCGGCATTGAGCAGAACGAAAATAAGACGTGCACCCAGCATCCCGAGCAAAAAACTGCTCCAGAGCAAATCCTGACTTTGTCCAAGCAGTTGTTTAGACCATGAATACTTTCTGGCTAATCCAAACAAAACAGCAGATAACAGCATCAAGCCAGTGGCAACAATTATGAGTGTCCAGGGCAACATCAAAGGTCCCAGATGCAGCGCATCACTGGAAATCATCATGGTTGCTCCCCTTGCAGTTGCTGCAATGTGCCTAGTAAATGTGTCGCGCTAAAACTTCCGGTTAAACGCAAGTCTCGCTGTTCCTGATGCGCTGCATTTAGAAATATGAAGGTGGGTGGTCCGAGGATTTGCCATGCTTTTAGCAGCTCATCCTGACTTGGATGATAGTGGGTCAGGTCTAATTTGATACGAACCACATTTTGTAAAGCCGTCTGGACATCACTACGTGGAATCACTTCCTTTTCAATCGGTTGACAGGCCACACACCAGTCTGCATAGACATCAATCACCGCCGGCTGTGCAGGATGTTTAGCTAAAACCTGTTGCAATTGTGCGGCTGTACTGACTCTCTGCCATTCAAGCCGTGATTCTACATGGGCGACCTGTACCTGGCTCCAGACATGATAGAGTTGCATACCTCCTGCATAGACCAGCACACCACTGAGCAGCATCAGGACTATTTTCGATACAGACCGATGCACATGAGGCAGCATCTTGAACAAGAAGTAGCCTGAACAGGTGATCAGTACCACACCCAAAAGGCTCAGGTATAAAATGCCGGGCAATAGTGGACGGGCGAAATACAAGGCCAGCGCCAGCATGACAAAGCCAAAGCTAAACTTCAGGCGATCCCTCCATATGCCAGGTTTGGGTAAAAGATGGGACCCAAATACGGCAGCAATAAATAGCGGCAAGCCCAGCCCAAAGCCTAAGACGAACAGATAACTGGCTCCCAGCATCGGTTGATTGAGCTGAGACACATAGATTAAGGCACCGGCCAACGGTGCACTCATACATGGTCCGACAATCAGTGCGGCGATCATACCCATGAGACCAGCACCAATCAGCGTGCCACCCTTCTGCTTTTGCTGCCATTGATCCAGACGCTGTAACATTCCCTGGGGTAGGGACAGTTGAAATGCTCCGAACAGATTAAGCGCGAACAAAACAAACAGAATGCTGAAAATACTGATGAATACCGGACTTTGAAACCAGCGCTGAAAACTGTAACCGAGCTGTGCCACAGCAAGTCCCATGACCGCATAGACCAGTGCCATACCCAAAACGAAGACCAGCGCAATCAGTGCCGCCCGGTAGCCCCGGTGCTGCTGAACCAGAATTCCCGTTAAAATTGGAATTAAAGGTAAAGAACATGGTAAAAATGCCAGCAGAATGCCAAGCCCGAGAAAAATCAGAGCATTAATTAACAGACCTTGTTCTGACAGCAGACTTAAAAAATACTGGTCATTGTTCCACTGGCTATTCATGCCTGCTGACGAAGTTTGATTTTTAGGGTCTGCAATAGGCGGGTCATTTTTCTCTGTTAATTCCACCTCAGGCTGCACCACAGGTTCAGAAACTGCAGCGACTTGCATTTCCTCTACCTTTTCTTCAGCCAGCGCTTGATTTGTACTTGGAGTTTGCTCTATAGCTTGGAGCTCATCTTTCTGAGCAGTCAGAATCTGTTTGTTTGCTTCTGGCTGTGTAGTGCTGACCAGCAGCTTTTGAGGCTTGCTTAAGTTTTGCGCTGGAAATAAACCATCTGCATCAGTTGTTATTGTGGTACGTTGCACCGGATAACATAAACCACTTTCTGCACAGCCCTGCCATTGCACCACAAACTGCTGGTTGGGCTGCACATTCATATTGGTTTTGACTTGCCCATAATACACCTGGGTCAAACCGAAATTGGGATCGTCTTTGTCTTCGGGTTTGGGCAGTGCCAACTTAACTGGGGTCTGCTGATGAGACACTTTAAGCTGGTCATGATACAGATAATAACCCTCTGCGATTTTCCAGCTAAGCTCTACCTGATCCTGACTTGTAGAAACCACCTGAAACTGAAATGCCTGATCTGGTGGTAAAAAATCTGCATATGCAGTTCCCGTCATGATTCCACCGCCGATCACGGCACCCAATATCCACTTCAACATCCAGCTGCTCTCCTCCTGTTAGGACTGCATTATTGAAAAACTAAAATTAAGGCAACATTAACAGCGCAAATCATTTATAAAATAATGGCAGTTTGATCAGGATGTTCTATGTTTATTGTATTGGTTGAGGATGATCCCTATATCGCACAGAGCATTTGTGCTGCTCTGAACTATCTGAATATTTCAGTAGAGCATGTCAGTCACGCACGTGCTGCGGATTATTTTATCCGGCATACTGCAGTCGATTTGTGTTTACTGGATTTAGGCCTGCCGGATCAGGATGGCCTGGAGCTGCTGCATAGCTGGCGACGCGACCAAATTGATCTCCCAGTACTGGTATTGACGGCGCGGCTACGGACCGATCAGTGCGTTCAGGCCCTGAATGCCGGTGCCGATGACTACCTGACCAAACCTTTTGAGCTGGAGGAACTGATTGCCCGGATTCATGCCCTCACCCGTCGCCACCGCGGCTTTGCATCGAATACACTGCAATTTGATGAACTGGTTCTAAACCGGGATACCCAGACTGTGACCTATCAAAACCAGGCCGTGAATTTATCTCGCCGTGAATTCAGCCTGCTGAAAACCCTGATGAGCCACCCCAATCAGATCCTGAAAAATGAACAGCTTATTGATAAGCTCTATGGTTTTCAGGACGCTATTGAGAGCAATGCCCTGAATGTACACATTTATCACCTGAGACAAAAACTGCATCCAGACTTGATTCAAACCGTTCGCGGTGTGGGATATATTTTCAAACCGTTTGAGCATCGTCATGTTTAGTCACAGCTTGAAATGGCGTCTGGTCATGAGTCTTTTGGCCGTGTTTATTGTGCTGTGGAGTGCGGTATTTTCATGGCTGTATATTGACCTGAAACAACGCTTACAAGACACACTGGATCAACGCTTATCGGCATCTGCACAAATGGTTGCCCGGCTGATTCAGCAGTTACCACTGGATAGTCTAAGGGATGCAACCTTATCCAAATTAGCCAAGAATGATGATGCAAACCAGTTAATTGCCTGTGAAGTCTCGCTTTTTAGCTCTGACATCTCGTTAGGCAATCAAGTAATTGCCAAAACACGCGGTGCTCCCAGAAATTTAAGCCAGCGACCAGAAGGATTCAGCACCTGGCAGCAGGGTGATACGGAATGGCGCAGTTATGTCCTGCGTCGTGGCGATATTCAGGTGGTGGCAGCAGAACGCATGTTCTTGAGGGATACCTTACTACAGAAGATTCTGCAGTCCGTACTGGTTCCCTTGGTCTTCTCACTGCTGATCTGTATTGCCCTGATCATCTTTATTATCCACAGACAGTTCCGGTCTTTGGATCAGCTCAGTCAATACCTGAACCAGAAAAACCTTAACTATTCAGAGGCGGCAGATTTTTTAATGCAGCTCAAGCCTGCAAGTATTCCTCAGGAAGTACAGCCTTTTGTCAACAATTTCACGCAGTTGATTCAGAAAATTAATGACAGTCTGCAACAGGAGAAAGCCTTTAGTGCCTATGCTGCACATGAGTTACGCAGTCCCCTGACCGCAATAAAAACCTATGTCCAATTGGTACAGCTGATCGGTCAGCAGCAGAACTTACCTGAATCCATTCAGCACAATTTGCAGCAGGCCAATGAGAGTATCCGACGTTATACGCTGTTACTCGAACAGCTTTTATTACTGACCCAATCAGAAAATAGTCTCCAGGAAATGACTGAGACCATCTGGCTTCGCCCCACACTTGAGAAAGTTCTTGCAGACTTAGGTACACGCTATCCAGAAATGAATGAAAAAATACAGGTGAACTGGGACAGCTTGGGTGAAATTCAGCTGCCTGAATTGGTGCTGTATACCGTACTGAAAAATCTGCTTGAAAATGCACTGCTACATGCTCAGGCTGCCCATATCTGGATTTCCATGCAGTCTGGTGGCCTGGTGATTGAAGATGATGGACAACAACTTACAGCCGAGAATATCCAACATTTAGGACAACGCTTCTGGCGCAAATCTGCTCAGCAGCATGGCCATGGTTTAGGACTGGCATTGGTTAAAAGCTTGCTAGGCAATTATCAATACCACATTGGATTTCAGCAGCGTCAGCCAGCAGGACTGACTATTAAAATTCAACGATATATTCAAAATTAATTTGAATTTAATAGATCTCTTTCATAAATCAAAAAATGATCGTGCTATTTATCTTTAAATGGATATTAAAAGTGCCTTCTCTCTTTGGGATATAAGAAGTACTACCTCATAAGAGGATGATGGGGTAGGAATCTCTCTTTGATGAGCATGCTCCGCAAGCCTCCTATAACGAGAAGGAATTGTCTTGATAGTGATTAAACATAATTTATGAAAGACTCTAATAATCATGCAAACATATAATTCTTAATTTCCCCCTAAAGCTGAAATTTTATTTTCTGCTATTTAAGTTTGAGCACTTGCTCCCATGAGGATCAGTATCAATACATAGATCAAGATTTTCGCCAGCTGAAAGCTTTATTATTTTGTCCAGATAAAGTTCTGCTTTTTTAACCTCTATAGTGGTTATAGCGCTCAATTAACTCAAACCACGTTTAATCCTATTTACCACACAAAAAAGGTCTAAGTTTTAGCTTTTGGCACTTTTTATCTACTTTATCACTGTCAATCTATCTCAGTCGTTTATATGTCCCCTACATTCTAATTTTTACTTTAATTTAATGATTCAGGTTCCGCATTCAAAATATCCAGACAATAAAAAACCCCAGTCATTGACTGGGGTTTTTCGTATCTGGCGGAAGCGGTGAGATTCGAACTCACGGAGGGGTATAAGCCCTCGTCGGTTTTCAAGACCGGTGCATTAAACCGCTCTGCCACGCTTCCATGTGCGCCATCATACGGAGCTTTTTCTCACCTGACAAGTGAAAATTACAGTGAATGCAATCAACTGCATATAGTTTCATCAAATCCTTACAATCTGGCTGCCAGTTCAGCACCTTCACGAATCGCGCGTTTGGCATCCAGCTCTGCCGCCAGTTTGGCACCACCAATAATATGATACTTAGCTATAGTTTTTTGACCTTCAACTGGCATGATTTCTTTCACTGATTCCTGACCGGCACATACCACAATCGTATCTACGCGTAGCAATTGGTCATGTCCATCCACTTCAATCCATAAGCCTTCATCAGTAACCGACTTATACTGCACACCCCGCAGCATGCGTACACCATGTTTTTTCAATTGTGCACGATGTACCCAGCCTGTGGTTTTCCCTAGACCAGCACCAAGTGGTGTGGTTTTACGTTGGAGCAGATAAATTTCCCGGACTGGTGCTTCAACCTCCGCAGGCTGCATTCCTCCTTCAGTTACATAATTTGGATTTGGGTCTACTCCCCATTCACGCTTCCATTCCTCTACAGGCATTGGCTGGGGTTGCAATGGCGGTTTTAGCAAAAATTCAGATACATCAAAACCAATCCCTCCTGCACCAATCACGGCAACTCGATCTCCGACAGATGCTCCATTCAACACTTCGGTATAGGACAAGACCTGTGGCGCATCACTACCCGCAATCTTCAAGGCGCGTGGTACAACGCCCGTCGCCACAATCACCTCATCAAAACCTTCACGTTCCAGCTGTTCACGATTGACCTTGGTATTCAGACGTAATTCAACCCCTGTCTTTTCTATTTGAACCTTGAAATAACGAATGGTTTCATGAAATTCTTCTTTACCAGGCACTACTTTGGCCAGGTTGAACTGGCCACCGACATCGTTCGTCGCTTCAAACAGGGTCACCTCGTGACCACGTCCGGCAGCCACCGTTGCCGCTGACATACCTGCAACGCCACCACCCACAACGGCGATCCGTTTCGGTTTTTTGGTTTTGACATAAACCAGTTCAGTTTCATATCCAGCACGCGGATTCACTAAACAGGTAGCACGCTGGTTTTTAAACGTATGGTCGAGACAAGCCTGGTTGCAGGCGATACAGGTATTGATCTCATCAACACGGTTGGTCGCTGTTTTATTAACCCAGAAAGCATCTGCCAGTAAAGGACGTGCCATTTGCACCATGTCCGCCTGCCCTGATGCCAGGATTTCTTCAGCAGTATCTGGCATATTGATACGATTCGATGCGATCACCGGAACAGTAACATTTTTCTTTACTTCTGCAGTGTACTCGACGAAAGCAGCCCGTGGCACAGACGTAACAATGGTTGGAATACGTGCTTCATGCCAGCCGATCCCAGTATTGAGTAAAGTAATTCCGGCCTTCTCTAATGCTTTAGCGACGGTAATGACTTCCTGCATGGTATTACCATCATGTACCAGATCCAGTAAAGACAGACGGAAGCAGATAATAAATTTTTCACCAATCTCGGCCCGAATCGCTTTGACAATTTCCACCGCAAAACGCATCCGGTTTTCGATCGAACCACCCCACCGATCATTGCGCTGATTAACATGACGACTCAGGAACTGGTTAATCAGGTAACCTTCTGAACCCATGATTTCCACACCATCATAGCCGGCTTTTTTTGCCAGACTGGCAGTTTTTACATAGTCCTGAATAGTAGCCAGAATCTGTTTTTCTGAAAGCTGTCGTGGTTTAAAAGGAGAAATCGGGGACTTGATTGGACTCGCTGAAACCACAAAAGGTTGGTAGCCATAACGGCCCGCATGCAGGATCTGCAACAGGATTTTGGCACCATGCTTATGCACGGCATGAGTTACCAGTCGATGCGGAGCAATATCTCCCAAGGTATTCATGGTCCCGCCTGCAGGCAGTAACCAGCCCTGACGGTTTGGAGAAATACCACCCGTGATGAGCAGCCCTACCCCACCTTTGGCACGCTCGCCAAAATAAGCTGCCAGTTTGGGGTAATTATAGAAACGATCCTCCAGCCCGGTATGCATTGAACCCATCACCACCCGGTTTTTAATCGTGGTAAATCCCAGATGAAGCGGTTTTAAAATATTCGCATAACGAGTCGTTGTCATGGCTATTCCCTTTGATGATGGCTTTGCAACTTGTTGCATATTACTCTAGCGTGTTTTTTATTTTTGTTTATGGCATTTTCACAAAATTATTGCTTTCTCAGGTCAACTCAGGCCTCCCACTGTTTCGCCGAGCTTTTCCATAATGCAATTGCCCCCAGTACTGTTCCTACAGGAAAACTCAACAGCATCAGCACCGCCATAACTCGGGAAAGTGTACGCCCCTCGCCCTGACCTTTCTTAACTTTCAGAGCTGCCTGAACATTGAAATAGATCAATACCAGCATTAATAGAATGATAAATCCCAGGCTGATGGTTGAAGCGGTTCTTTGCTGAGATTCAAGATAAAGAAATACTGCGCCACTAAAGATCAACAGGCCGGCATAAATGCCATGCAATACAGACAAAGTCTGATTACGCTCATGCAGTCGTGGCAGCTGGGGCGGGGTGATACTTGAATTCATAAGAGATTCCTAAAAAATTGTTATTGTTAGTTTTATCGTATCAGGACCAGGTAATGATCTCTACTTGGCATATTAAAACCCAAGAATGGATTTAAATCAGCAGTTTTTCGATCTATTGCAACATTCGTACAACCTGTATTTTCCAATATTTTACAGATAAAAAAATGCAGTGCGAGCACTGCATGAGATAGGCCAGATCATATTGTTATTGTTGTTATTCCCAGTTTTTCTGCTTATTTCCAGTATTTCAGCTTTGAGCTATGCCCAATACCGACATTAAAACTATTGGTCGGGTCCAGCTTCTGGTAATGGTTTTTTAATGCCGGTTTGGCAATGTAGAGATGCCCTACATTATGTTCAGCCGGATATTCTGCACCACGATCATCCAGCAGCTTCCACATGGCATGTTCCATTTTCAGCGGATTAACCCCTTTTTTTACAATGTAATCCTGATGGAATACATGGCACAGGAAGTGACCATAATAAAGTTTATGTAAGATCTGCTCTTCCATCTCCTGTGGCAGGGTTTCTACCCATTGGCGGTCATTCCGACGCAGCGCAATATCCAGCGCCACAATATCTTCCACTTCACTTAAATGGGTATCACGGTAACGAATTGCTGCACCAGCTACGGCAAAACGGTGCAGAAATGCCTTACGTCCTTCGTCTTCGGTGCAGAGAAAATAGTTCCCGCCAGGATGGGCCTTAAAGTAGCCTTCAAAGAAGGCCTGTACCTGTGCCACATCCTGATTTTCAATTCTGAGAATCAGATGATGCTCATACAGATCACGGTACTCGTTCATGCGTTTTGGCAAATGTGATGGCAGCATTTTACTGATCATTTGCAGAATTTTGTCACTTAAGCCACGTAGCCCCATTTTCTGCAATATCCCATCAACCTTGTCTTTCATGGCAAATGCGGCAGGCACTTTGGCAGTACCAAATTTTTCAATGAACATAAAAGTGTCTTTGCCATATTCCGCACCGATGTCATAAGCCACACGGTGAATATATTCTCCAGCAATCGGCAGACCTGGCAGATCTTTGAGCAGAAAGCGACGGATTTCTGTTAGATCATCCTGCGAGTTGGTGCCAACATAGAACACCTGACTCGGGATTTTTTCAAAAGTATCCAGACGTACTGCAAAAACACACACCTTGCCAGCAGAACCAGAGACTTCAAACAGACGGCTTGGATCAGCATTGAAGCGTGCCGGAGTATCAGCATCGACCTGACGCACATCCTGACTATAACGATGATCAGATGCACAGCGATGTTCCTGCTGCTGGATATCCTGCTCGTTATATTGTTTCTGCTCCAGATTTTTCAGAATCTCTTCCGGACTATGACCCAGATGGATACCGAGATGATTCACCAGCTCCAGTTCGCCATGTTCATTGACACGCGCATACAATGCCAGTTCAGTATAGGCCGGCCCACGGCGAACCAAGGCTCCACCGGAGTTATTGCATACGCCACCCAGCACCGAAGCACCGATACAGGATGAACCAATCACCGAATGCGGTTCACGGTTAAATGGCACTAGCTGTTTTTCCAGTGCATCAAGTGTTGCACCCGGCAAACAGACAACCTGTTTACCCTCCTGGATCACCTGAATGCCTGTCAGACGGCGAGTACTCATCACAATCACTGGACGGTCATATTCACCAAACGGCGTTGAACCACCAGTTAAACCGGTATTGGCTGCCTGCATAATCACGATACAGTCTGCTGCAACAGCAATTTGCAATACTTGCCATTGTTCTAGTAATGAACCTGGAGTGACGACCGCAAACACCTCACCTGAACCATAACGCCGGCCCTGCCGATACAGACGAGTATCGTTATCGTCCGTCAATACATATCGCTGGCCGACCACAGCGACCAGATTGTTTAAGGTCGCAGTAGCGTCAAATGAGTTTTGCATAGTAGAGCCCCGTTTCATTTTTATGGCTATCTTTTTATAAAATCAGCCATAAGCATGTTTTGGATTTTTAATCTTGAATAGATGAAATAGCCGTAATTCTGTTGTTCCGAATTGCTCTAGGATGACCACGATTTAGAGTGGTCATCCTGATTGGTTTTATTGTGAAATTTCGCGATCAAGCCTTACCAGACAATCCTGTGTAATGTCAGCAATGGTCTTGGCACCTGTTAAGGTCATGGCAACACGCATTTCCTTGTCGATCAGATCAAGAAGGTTGCTGACACCTGCCCCGCCTGCAGCACCCAATGCATAAACGAAGGCCCGACCGAGCATACAGGTGTCCGCACCCATTGCCAGCATACGCACCACATCCAGACCATTACGGATACCAGAGTCGACCAGGATTTTCAGTTCACCTTTTACCGCATCAGCAATTGGTGGCAAGGCACGTGTGGTAGATAACACACCATCTAACTGACGACCACCATGGTTGGATACTACAATGCCATCCGCACCGAAACGCACAGCATCTTTAGCATCTTCAGGATCCAGAATCCCTTTGATCACCATCGGACCATCCCAATAGTCACGGATCCATTCCAGATCTTTCCAGGAAATAGACGGATCAAAATTGGCACCCAACCAGCCGATATAATCTTCAAGGCCTGTCGGTTTACCGAGGTATTTCGAGATATTACCCAAGTCGTGTGGACGACCCATCAAGCCGACATTCCAGGCCCAGTGTGGATGCATGCAAGATTGCATATAACGGCGCATCGCTGCATTTGGTCCACTCATGCCAGAATGTGCATCACGGTAACGTGCACCCGGCACTGGCATATCTACGGTAAAGACCAGTGTTGAACAACCCGCAGCTTTGGCACGCTCCAAGGCATTTTTCATAAAACCGCGGTCACGCAGTACATAGAGCTGGAACCACATTGGGCGCTGGATCGCTGGTGCCACTTCTTCAATTGGACACACAGATACCGTCGACAAGGTGAATGGAATCCCTTTTTGGTCTGCCGCAACTGCTGCCTGTACTTCCCCACGGCGTGCATACATACCGGTCAAGCCTACAGGTGACAAGGCCACCGGCATCGAAAGGGTTTCATCAAATAATTTAGTTTCCAGATTTAGTGCTGACATGTCATTCAAGACACGTTGACGCAGCGCTACTTTTGATAAATCTTCTACATTGCGTTTCAGCGTGTATTCTGCATAAGCCCCACCATCAATATAATGAAACAGGAATGGTGGAAGACGACGTCGTGCGGCTTCACGGTAATCATTTGCAGAAGAGATAATCATAATTTAGATCCTGTTTAATCGGCTCATACGCTGCTGACGGGCTTCATCCTCATCAATCGTGCGTACTTGCTGAATGACAAACTCAATGTGTCCACAAACTGCCTGACGTGCAGCTTCTGGATCTTGACGCTCAATTGCGGCCATCACCTTAAAGTGCTGGTCCTGCAACTGATCAAAACGGTGGGCTTCGGAATAGACTTTGCGTCGTCCGAGTACCACATTAAATTGCAGCAGGTCGAACAGACTGCGCATCAACTGGATCAGCACCACATTATGCGATGCTTCGGCAATGGCAAGATGAAAACGGGCATCCGCGCGAGCTGCCTCATCGTCATCACCCAACAGCTGATAATGTGCAATCTGGTCATAACACTGTCTGATTTTTTTTATATCATCGGGTGTGGCGCGCTGTGCGGCATACCAGGCTGTACCGCCTTCCAGAATCAGACGAGACTCCTGAACATCAAAACGGTATTCAGGATCAACATCCATTAAGTCACTTAAAGGCTGCACAATATGATGCTGTGACCAGTGATTCGGCAGTTCCTGCAAATAAGTACCGGCACCAACACGGCTCACCAGCATGCCCTGGCTAACCAGATGCTGCAGCGCTTCTCGCAACGAAGAGCGCGACACGCCTAACTGCTCACATAATTTACGTTCTGCGGGCAAACGGTCCCCGACCTGCATATGATTTTTTTCAATCAGACTACGCAGACTTTGTACGACTTTATCAGAGACTTTCATTGCACCGCCCTAAGTATGGTGTTATGGAATCATCCATGGGAACACATAAGCTTGTAAGGTGATAATGATACCGATCATCACCGTGAAGGTGATACTGTGTTTTACGGTAAAGCGGAATAAATCCGATTCTTTACCGACAAGACCTACTGCGGCACAGGCAATTGCAATCGATTGTGGTGAAATCATTTTACCGGTTACACCACCGCTGGTATTCGCTGCCACCAGCAATACTTCAGGTACACCGATCTGCTGAGCCGTGGTTGCCTGTAAAGCCGAGAACAATGCGTTTGCTGAAGTATCAGACCCTGTCAGGAATACACCGACCCAACCCAGGAATGGTGAGAAGAACGTAAATGCTTGTCCTGTATGTGCCAAGGCTAATGCCAAGGTTGCCGATAAGCCCGAATAATTGGCAATGAAAGCAAACGCCAATACCATACCAATTGAGTAAATCGGTGTTTTCAGCTCATTTACTGTTTCAGCAAAGGTCGCTACTGCGTCTTTCGGTTTCATTTTCAGGTAAATGATGGTGATGATTGCAGCGATCATGATCGCTGTACCCGTCGCCGACAACCAGTCAAATTTATAGATCGCGTCGTAGTCTTTCGCTTCAGCGACCACCGGCGGCAACTTTTGAATCATTTGATGCAGGAAAGGCACTTTAATAGAAATTACTAAATCACTTAAAGCCCCATCTTTGGCAAACAGATCTTTAAATGGTTTGATGCTCCATAAAGTTACCATGGCAGTC
The DNA here is from genome assembly GCF_001077515.1 of Acinetobacter sp. VT 511. Taxonomy (NCBI): domain Bacteria; kingdom Pseudomonadati; phylum Pseudomonadota; class Gammaproteobacteria; order Moraxellales; family Moraxellaceae; genus Acinetobacter; species Acinetobacter sp. VT 511. Next base: position 102,742 of record NZ_LFRE01000057.1, read on the forward strand.
AGTACCGCAAATGGCGACCACGCTTTAATAATTTGACCGATGCTATATTTTTGCTGGCTTGCCAAAGCAATGTTGCTATCGACCAGTTGTTCATTATCAAAACGGAAAATATGTTTTGGCTGCCAGAACTTGAGTAATACCGTTAAGCTCACCAAAGATGCAATCGCTGCAGTGATATCAGGTAATTCAGGACCTACATAGTTAGCAGTCAGGAACTGCGCCAGGGCAAAAGAACCCCCACCGACTAAAATTGCAGGCCAGGTTTCTTTCACACCACGCCAGCCATCCATGATTGCCATAATCCACACCAGTACGATGGGTACCATGATTGGCAACTGACGTCCTACCATCTGGCTGATTTCCATGGTGTCTACGCCTGATACCTGACCAGCGACAATAATCGGAATTCCCATCGCACCAAAAGCCACAGGTGCAGTGTTCACAATCAGACATAAACCCGCGGCATACAGTGGTTTAAATCCAAGACCTACTAATAACGCTGCAGTAATTGCAACCGGTGCGCCAAAGCCTGCAGCACCTTCCAGAAAAGTACCAAAAGCGAAGCCGACCAATAACATTTGTAAACGCTGGTCTTCGGTTAATGACAGGATCGATGAGCGAATAATGTCAAATTGACCGGTCTTCACTGAAATCTTGTAAAGGAATACGGCGCCAATAATAATCCAGGCAATCGGCCACAAGCCGTAGAAGAACCCATAGACCATGGAAGCCAATGCCATAGTGACTGGCATTTTGTAGAGGAACATTGACACCAGAAATGCCAAAGCCACAGTAATCGTTCCCGCTACACTGCCCTTCATTCTGAAAACAGCAAGAGCAAGAAAAAAGAATACGATTGGAATAAGGGCGATCGCGCTGGAAATCCAGATATTTCCGATTGGATCGTAAATTTGTTGCCACTGTTGAAGCATTCTCTACTCCTTGAAATGCTTGTTTGTTATTTCATTACAGGACATGTTCAAAAGCTTATTGGTATGACCAATTTAGCATTAAACAGACCAATATCGGTCTTTTATCCAGCCAAAGTTAATGAAATATTTAAAATACTGCAATAGCTAATTTATTAAAATATAATTGGTATGACCAATTTTTATATTAAAAGATGGAATTCAATATAAGTGATAGCTAAGCAACATCCGGTATTTAACAGGTCGAGAGAAGCAAAGGTTGAAATAAAATGAAGCCTATAGAACTTTAGTCTTAGCCAGCTTAAAAACCCCAGATTTGGCTAATTCAAGGCCATTTGTGATGGCTCTCTTTGCATTAGATTGTTTATTTTTTTGTCTATTTTTTAGATTTTGCATTTTTTTTGCGAAAACTTGCCATTTGAAAGGTGTTACAATATCTGCATTCAAAATTCTCCTTGGCCACCAATATAAGTGGTGCCTATATTATTCTATCGTTAGGATTAACAATGTCTGATAATGCAACTATCTTACAGAATGTACCTGTAGGCAAAAAAGTTGGTATTGCCTTTTCTGGTGGTCTAGATACTTCAGCAGCCCTGTTGTGGATGAAACAAAAAGGCGCAGAACCTTATGCATATACTGCAAACCTGGGTCAGCCTGATGAAGATGATTACGATGCCATCCCAAAGAAAGCTGAAGCGTATGGCGCAGTAAAAGCACGTTTAATCGACTGCCGTCTACAGCTTGCATTAGAAGGTATTGCTGCAATTCAATGTGGTGCGTTCCACATCTCAACTGGTGGTGTTCCTTACTTCAACACAACGCCACTGGGCCGTGCAGTAACAGGGACAATGCTTGTTACCGCAATGAAAGAAGATGACGTCAACATCTGGGGCGACGGCTCAACCTATAAAGGTAACGACATCGAGCGTTTCTACCGTTATGGTTTGTTGACTAACCCGAATCTTAAAATCTATAAGCCTTGGTTAGACCAGACATTTATTGACGAGCTTGGTGGCCGTGCTGAAATGTCTCAGTTCCTGATCGACAACGGCTTTGACTACAAAATGTCAAAAGAGAAAGCTTATTCAACTGACTCAAACATGTTGGGTGCAACTCACGAAGCCAAAGATCTTGAATACCTGAATGCAGGCATCAAAATCGTTGACCCAATCATGGGTGTTGCGTTCTGGAAGGAAGAAGTTGAAATCAAACCTGAAGAAGTGTCGATCACTTTTGAAGAAGGCTTCCCAGTTGCAATCAACGGTCAACGTATCGAAGATCCTGTTGAGTTCATTCTTGAAGCGAACCGTATCGGTGGCCGTCATGGTCTAGGTATGTCGGATCAGATCGAAAACCGTATCATTGAAGCGAAATCTCGTGGTATTTATGAAGCTCCAGGTATGGCGCTGCTTCACATTGCTTATGAACGTCTGGTGACGGGTATTCATAACGAAGATACCATTGAACAATACCGTATCAACGGTCTTCGTTTAGGTCGTCTTCTTTACCAAGGTCGCTGGTTCGATTCTCAAGCGCTTATGCTTCGTGAAACTGCTCAGCGTTGGGTTGCTAAAGCCATCACAGGTACTGTAACTTTAGAACTACGTCGCGGTAATGACTATACGATTATGAACACTGAATCTGAAAACCTGACATACGAAGCTGAACGCTTAACGATGGAGAAAGGTGATTCTATGTTCTCACCAATGGATCGTATCGGTCAGTTAACTATGCGTAACCTGGACATTACGGATACGCGTGCGAAACTGGGTATCTACACAGGTGCGGGTTTACTTGCAGTGGGTACCGGTTCAGCTGTTCCACAATTAAAAGACAAAAACTAAGTTTTAGTTGTGTCAAAAAAACCGCGCAAACTGCGCGGTTTTTATTGTCTGTAATTCAGGAAAAATTTAACTGATATGCAGCGGTTTTGAATTTGCCGAAGCAATGCTCTGATAATAAATCTGATTGCGCCCCAGTTGCTTGGCACGATACAGTGCCTGATCTGCAATGCCGAGTAATTCATCTTTGGTCATGGCTTGCTCGCCGCGATAAACCGTAATGCCTAGACTTACCGTAATCTGCTTGGATACCAAAGATTTTTCATGTGGTATTTCCAGACGTTCAATTGCTTTAAAGATATTGGTAGATACTGCATAAGCCCCATGTGCATCAGTTTCTGGAAGCAGCACCACAAACTCCTCACCTCCATAACGCGCAACAAAGTCCATATGCCGGATCGCATTCTTGATAGTTTTGGCGATGGTCGAAATCACATTATCACCCTTCTGGTGCCCATAAAAATCGTTATAGTTCTTAAAGAAATCTACATCGATAAATAAAATAGCCAAAGAGCTTTCCTGACGCTGAGCGGTAGAAAAGTAAATTTCCAGCATTTCATCAAAGGTACGGCGATTCGAGATTTTGGTCAGCTCATCATGCTGGCTCAGATGTAACAGCTCGGTATTGTGAATCCGGTGAATCTGCTCACTGATCCGCGCCCGCATGGAATAAAGAAAAATCATCCGTTCACGTGCAAAAATCATATGACTAATAACAAAACCGAGCAGGCAACTTCCCAACAGAATTCGGCCAAATACCAAAAGATTAAAGTTAGCCCCAACCAGGGTCAGGCAAATAATCGTAGTTCCAGCTGCCAATACACCAGTGATCATCATCTGAATCGGCTTGACACCAGTAAGGATATAACCCAGCACATAAATAATGGTGACAATTGCCATGGATTGATGTTGCAAGGCTGCGGTCTGAATAGACATAGTCAGACATGAAGTTGAAACCAGTGCCCAGAATATCAAGACCAGTGAAGCAGGCTGAAAAAAAGGTTTTAAGCGTTCTAAACTTGAGAATAAATAGAAAACAAATAAACTAATTCCGCCATTAATAATACCTATTAAAGACAATACAAAATCATGTACAAAATATTGTTTATCGATGATCCAGTAATCGGTAGGAATAAGGATAAGGATGCCGATAAAATAGATTAATAATCCTGCCCAGACATACTGATCGGTGTGCTTACGGGCACGTTCCAGATTTTTGGTCCAGAATTCATCTTCAAGCGGTTGAGGAAAAACTCGGCTCAATTTCTGCCCAGCAATAAGCTCTTCGACTTTTTCCTTTTGATCCTGCAGTTTTGCTAAATTATACTTATATTCCATGGCAAGCATGTATGTAATTTTTTTAGTGTTTTTAAAATAACATACTTTTTTAAATTAATTCATAGTTAATGCATCTTTTGTCAGTATTTCACATTACCATTTTCGGTATAGATGCATTATCATTCATATTATTTCTCTGATTGAATTCGCCTTGAATACGATTACGATTCTCCAGCCAGATGACTGGCACGCTCACTTACGTGATGGTCTAGCACTTAAACGTACTGTTCCTGATCTAGCTCAACAATTTTCCCGCGCAATCTGTATGCCAAATCTGGTTCCACCAGTAAAAACCGTGGAAGAGGCAAACAGCTATCGTGAACGCATCATGGCGCATGTGCCGGAAGGCTGCAACTTTGATCCACGCATGGTGTTGTACTTCACCAACAATACTTCACCTGCCGAAGTTAAAAAAATCAAAGAATCTGAGTATGTGAATGCCATCAAGCTTTATCCTGCTGGTGCGACTACAAACTCGGATAGCGGTGTAAGCGATATTTCTAAAGTGTATGCAGTAATTGAGCAGCTTGAAGAACATCAGGTACCTTTATTGCTACATGGCGAAGTCACGCATAACCATGTCGACATTTTTGATCGTGAAAAACGTTTCCTGGACGAAGTACTTTCTCCATTATTAAAGCAGTTCCCGAAACTAAAGCTGGTGCTTGAACATATCACCACCAGTGAAGCGGCAAACTTTGTCCTGGAACAGGACCGTAATGTGGCTGCGACTATTACGCCACAGCATTTACTGTTTAACCGCAATGACATGCTGGTGGGTGGCATCAAGCCGCATTTCTACTGCCTGCCGATTTTAAAGCGCCAGACACATCAGCAAACTCTGCTGGAAGTCGCGACCAGCGGTAATCCTAAATTCTTCTTGGGCACAGATAGTGCGCCGCACTCAAAAAATGCCAAAGAAAATGCATGTGGTTGCGCAGGATGTTATAGTGCGCCCACTGCAATTGAACTTTATGCTCAGGCATTTGATCAGGTCGGCAAAATTGACCGTCTGGAAGGTTTTGCGAGCCACTTTGGTGCTGACTTCTATGGCCTTCCTCGCAATACCAATACCATTACTCTCGTAAAACAAGATCAAGTGATTCCTGAGAGTCTGGACTATTTGGATGGTGAACAGATTATTCCGTTATATGCGGGTAAAACCATTCAATGGAGAAAAGTGTGACAAATGAAACTCTCCCAGTCATTGGTCAACGTTTCCGTGGATTCCTGCCTGTTGTTGTCGATGTAGAGACAGCGGGCTTTAATGCACAAACTGATGCCTTGCTGGAAATCGCTGCCATTCCTATTATTTTTAATGAGAAAGGTGAGTTTGTGCCGGGCCCTGCTCACCATGCACATATCAATCCATTTGAAGGGGCAAACCTTGACCGCCGTTCGCTGGACTTTATTGGGATCGATCCCTCTAATCCGATGCGTATTGCAATGGCCGAAGATGAGAAAACTGCGCTTAAACGTATTTTTAAATCTGTCAATGAAGTACGCCGCCAGCAAAACTGTACCCATGCCGTTCTGGTCGGTCATAACGCCCATTTCGATTTAGGCTTTGTACAGGCAGCTATTGCACGTACAGGAACCAAAAACCAGAACCCATTTCATAGTTTTTCTGTCTTCGACACAGTGACTTTGAGCGCGGTGATGTTTGGTCAAACCGTACTGGCAAAATCCTGTATTCAGGCCGGTATCGAGTTTGATGGCAAAGAAGCCCATTCTGCGTTATACGACACGCAGAAGACAGCTGAACTGTTTTGCTATATTTTAAACAAACTCACCCCACACCTGCTTGACACTTTGGTGGCGGATCAATAAGATACCGCCATCTTCTAAACGTCCCTATCGTCTAGAGGCCTAGGACATCGCCCTTTCACGGCGGTAACCGGGGTTCGAATCCCCGTAGGGACGCCATCTATTTTCCTCTGTCTTTTTATTTCTATTATTCAGCTATTTAAGTCGATTAAATTCCGCACACATAAAAAACCTATTAATGCAAATAATTCTCATTATTATTGATTATTACACCAAAGTTAATGATGATCACTTTCATTATCTTTTACAGATTCAACCCTTCTCATGCGTTTTGCTTATTCAACACTTTCTATTGCAGTTCTAACAACATTATCAACCTCTAGCTTTGCAGAAGAATCAAATTATCAAGAATCCATCCTTAATGAAGCTACGGTTAAGTTCAACACGATTATTATTGAAGTTCAGCAAGAAAATGAATTTGGAAAAACCATTTATTCAAAAGAAGACTTAGAAAAGACGCCGAATAGCTCTAAAAATATTACTGACTTTTTAAAAGTAAATCCGAATGTGCAGTTTAGCAATGAACATATGGCAGCCAGCTCACAAGCTGATTTAAAACCGACTGAAATTTCGATTCATGGTGCACAATCATTTAATAATAAATTTGTGGTCAATGGCGTCAGCAACAGCAATAACCTCGACCCTGCTGGTTCAGGAACAACCAACTACGGTGCAGTGTCTGGCGGTTCACAAGGTGTGGCAATCAACACGGATTTATTGTGTAATTTAGAAGTATTAGACAGCAACATTAGTGCAAAACACGGTGGCTTCACCGGTGGTGTGGTTCAGGCAGAAACCTGTGCGCCTAAATCTGAAATTGGCAAAGTCCATGGTAGCATCACTTATGACTATACAGAAAGTGACTGGAACCACTACCACTTAAAAACTGATGCAGACAAAGGACTTTTTGAAGGTTCATCAACCCAGTCAAACCAAAAAGAGTATGTTCGCCAAGGTGTTAGTGCCAATATTTTTGCTAAGCTTTCAGAGGTCTATGGCTTCGATTTCTATGCTTCACAACGTAAATCAGCAATTCCTGTTGAAAGTGGCTTACCTGCACCAAAACAAATTGATCAAGAAAAACGTAATACCAATGTCGGCGGAACCTTGTATGTCGATCCAAATGCAGACACCAGTATGAAATTCGGTTTCGCTTTAGGTGATTTGGAAGACAATACTTACGCAGACAAACGTCGTAACTCTCACAGCAGCACCAATAATCAATCAGCTTTGATTTTCGCGGAGATGCAACAAAAACAAGATTGGGGACAATTAACACACAAGCTCAATTACCAAAAAATTAACAATGCCCGTGAATCAACATCTGATCGTGGCATAAACTGGATGTATGCAGCAGGGAGCAAAGACTGGGCGAATACTGAAAAAGTATGGGAAGGTGCAACCTCTGCAGATATTGATTTAAAACAATCTTCTGTGAGTTATGGGTTAGATGCGGTATTTAATAACTTTAAATTTGCAGACACCGACCATCAAATCAGCGCCGGTTTTACCTATCATTATGATGATGTACAATGGGAACGTACCAAAGATTTCTCAACTTTCTATGGCGTGACATCAGGGAAAACCCAAAACTTGTTTGATCTTAAAGGTCAACAATGTCAAATCAATGATCCCCTCTGCGATGAAAATACCACGGCTGTATTCCTGAACAATAAAGTCCCTACGGTCTTTGATGGCCAATACTTTAAAAAGGGTAATGTATACAAAGCAGGCAGCTTTGCTGGTCAATATCATCAAGCAGCCTTGTATCTAGAAGATAATATTCATTGGAACAACCTCAATGCCCGTCTAGGTGTGCGTGCTGATTATGATGAATCAAATAACAATCTTAACTTTGCACCACGTAGCAGCATTAGTTATCAGCCTTTTTCCAATAAATTATTAACCCTGACTTCAGGTTGGAACCGCTACTATAATGCCCCAACGTATATGACGGACTTGCGTCAACATCTGACCTCATTAGATTTTGACATCAGCCGTGCTGATCAAAATTCTGAATGGGTTGAAGAAGTAAAAGTTTCAGCCAATGATACACGCCGCAAGGATCTTAAAACCCCATTTGCAGATGAATTTGTCCTTGGGTTTAATAGCCAATTTAAAAACACCAATCTCAGCTTAAAATGGGTGAATCGTCAGTATGATGATGAAATCACCCGTAATAGAACTGATATTCCAAATGACTATTTTACTTATTCTTATGAGTTTGATAACAGCGGTTATGGCGAAAATGATACCGTCACACTCGAACTTAATACGATTGAGCCACTTAAATTTAAAGGCACTCAACATAATTTAGGCTTAGCGGTCAATTACTCGGATGTGTACCGTAGCGCACCAGATTATACGGAAAACTTTACCGAAGAAGATCTTCAGAAGCTGATTTCCTTTGATGGCAAAATTATGCCTTATGGTGACCGCCCTGCATCAAACTATAACCAACCGATTACTGCACGTGTCATGTGGAATATTGGCTTTGATTCTCTTCCTTTAAAAATTTCCAACTTCTTTAGCTATAAAGACACCTATGAGCAAGTGTTAGAAGCGAGCTCTGCTGACAAAGTGGTGCATGATGGCGTTAAAATCGATACTTATACGCTACAAGATGTAAAACCTCGTTTTACATGGGATGTGCGCACTACCTATGATTGGAAAGTTTCAAAAGATTATTCAGCGATTTTTGGCTTAACGGTCAATAATATTACTAACCGCAATAATCTATATGTGAGTGGAAGCAAACTGTACTCTGAAATTGGCCGCCAATTTATCGCAGATATCACTTTTAAATTCTAACTCATGGACAAGAGCACTCAGGTGCTCTTTTTAATTTGCTTAGGCTATAATTACTGCAATTTCATTTCTTGCATTTGTGCCATGTTAAAAAAGATCTTACTGGTTTTAATGATTTTAGCACCTTCCGCACTGTACCTCTATATCGTCAACCGTGAAGATAAAACCGAAGCACCTGCGGAACAAACGGTTCCAGCCAGTCAACCGGCCGAATCCCAAACACCTGACCATTAAATCCACACTGCTTAAACTCCTGTAAAGTGACGGGAATTTGAGGTTTTAATGTCGATTTCTGATGCTATAAACTGATGGATACGCTAGTTTAAAATCAGAAATCACGTTAATCCTTTGTTCTTGTTTAATGTTTAATCTGTTAATTCATTTTTAGCAAAAAGCCTTTTGACAAAGCTTAGCTTAGTCCTTAACATAGCTATCACCTCGCAACGTCCCTATCGTCTAGAGGCCTAGGACATCGCCCTTTCACGGCGGTAACCGGGGTTCGAATCCCCGTAGGGACGCCATTTATTGATCTCATACGATCAGCACTTATTCAGAATTACTATTATTTGATTGCAGATTTGTAGTTTTTGACTACAATAGCTCGCTTCATTCCTTTGAAGTATTTCGTATTTCCTATGCACTCATCTCCGAATGATGCTACGCATCAGGGCAATTCTGCGCCTTTAAAACGCGCTATGAGTACTCGACATCTGGTCATGATTTCGCTTGGTGGCGCAATCGGGACCGGCCTATTTTTAGGGTCGGGTGAAGTCATTGCACAAACGGGGCCTGTAGGTGCCATTCTTGCTTATCTCCTCGGCGGTATCATCGCTTACATGGTTATGCTATGTCTGGGTGAACTTGCCGTACATATGCCTGAATCTGGTTCATTTGGTGCTTATGCCAAACGTTATATTGGACCGGGCACAGGTTATACCATTACCTGGTTATACTGGCTGACCTGGTCAGTGACACTGGGAACCGAATTTACCGCTGCAGCTTTATTGATGCAGGAATGGTTCCCGGACAGCTCCATGTGGATGTGGACACTGGTCTTTGGTGCGCTTGTGTTTACACTGAATATGATTTCGACCCGCTGGTTTGCAGAATCCGAATTCTGGCTGGCCCTCATTAAAGTTGTCACTGTTATTGCCTTTATCCTGCTGGGATTATTGGCCATATTTGGTGTATTGGGTTATGCAGGTCAGGAAACTGCGCCGCTGTTTAGCAATCTGACAGCTCAGGGTTGGTTCCCTGAAGGCCTGTTCCCCATCTTCACAACAATGCTGATTGTCAACTTTGCCTTCTCAGGTACAGAACTGATTGGTGTAGCCGCTGGTGAAACCAAAGATCCTGCCAAAAACGTACCGAAAGCCATCAATACCGCAATTTTCCGTTTATTGATTTTCTTTGTAGGTACGATTGTCGTGGTGACATGTCTATTACCACATCAAGAAGCAGGTCTTGCGGCGGAAGGTGTAAGTAGTAGCCCATTCGTGACCGTATTCCAGCACATTGGTATTCCATATGCTGAAGACGTTATTCGCTTTGTAATTATCACCGCACTGTTGTCTGCTGCAAACTCAGGTTTATTTGCTGCTTCCCGTATGATGTGGTCATTGTCTTATAGCAAACAATTACCAGCCATGTTCTCAAGAGTGAATGCACGCGGTATTCCTTACATTGCGGTAATCGTGACTATGATTGGTGGTATGCCAGGTCTGTTGTCTGAACAGTTTGCGCCAGAAACGATTTTCACTAACCTGTTGGGTATTGCAGCCTTTACCATGGTGGTGGTCTGGATGAGTATCTGTCTGAGTATGTTCAACTTCCGCCGTGAATGGTACAAACAAGGGAAGACAGCTAAAGATCTTGCTTTCGCTGCACCGTTGTTCCCGATTGTGCCGATTCTGGGTTTCCTGTTCTGTCTGATTACCTGTATCAGTATGGTATTTGATCCAACAATGCGAATCAGTTTCTTTGGCTGTCTGGTGTTTATTGGACTTTGCTATGCCAGCTATTATAAGTTTTATCACAATAAAGCTTAAATCTTAGCGCTAAAAAAAGAGCAGCTCCGGCTGCTCTTTTTTTATCTATACTGAATATGTTTCAGGCAGCCACAGCGGTGTGTCGATGAAAATTATTTATATCCATGGGATGAACAAGCAGAATTTTAGTTCTGCTTCATTAAAGCAACGTTGGCTAAGTCTGCTTAAACATGGTCTGGAACAGTCGCATCGACAGGCCTGTTTTGCCTATATCAAACGTCATGTTCGTATCCCTTTTTATGGAGATTTACTGTTACGGCATCATTTACATAATGTATTGAATGCCAGTACCTTAATACCACAAGACTGGCCACATTTCCCTTGCGTCAGCCACTTAAATCCCAACCGTTGCCGCCACATATTCATCAGTATTTACCTGAAACTTGCAAGATTCCCGAATTAAATATTGAGGATGCTCTGACTTTTAACCAGAAGCTGAAATTTATTACTAGCTTAAGCCGAAATACAGCCTTACGGGATTTTATGGTCTTGCTCAATTATTTTCCCCATCTGCATGATACGCTCATCAAAAAATTTCTGATTGAAACATATTCCTATCTGGCCAATACCAGATTCATGCAGCAAGTTCATCAGCGTATTGGTCAGCGACTACATGATGATAAACCTTGTATCTTGATCGCACACTCCTTAGGCAGCGTAATTGCCTATCATTATCTGCTTTTACATCCGGAATTAAATGTGCAGCGCTTTATTACGCTCGGATCACCCATGGCCTTTCGTGTGATACAGGAACATTTGCCGCAACCGATGACTCGACCCGAGGCCATTCGTGGTGACTGGATCAATTTTTATTGTAGCGATGACTTTCTGACTGCCTTTCCCTTATCAGAACCACCCTTCCAGTTTCAGCCGGCGATTATTAATCAGAAAATTCGTACCTCCATCTATCATCCGCATGAGATTGATGGTTATATCCAACATCCCAACGTCATCAAAGCGCTGCTGGAATTACTTTAGGATTTACTTAAACAGCGGGATTTAACTTTTACCGTTTTATTCCTATCTTTTTTCTATGTAGTAAAATCCTTGATCCGTATCTATCAATTTACTGCTTTTTCTACTTTTTTATAAATATACAACTGTCTGTTAATGATTGTTTTATCAAAGTAATTTACACATGAACACCACAAAAAGTACAGCTTGGCTTGCCGCAATTTTCTCTATACTGTGAATATATAGATCGACCTCCGTGAGGTATCGATGAAAGTTATTTTTATTCATGGAATGAATCAGCAACATCATAGCGCTGCATCGATCCGTCAGCGCTGGCTACATATACTTCAAAAAGGCATTCGCAAACATCATCACGATGCCAGATTCAGTTATTTACGACGTCACATTCACATTCCATTTTACGGGGACTTGCTTTCCCGCTATAACGTCCGCAACATCCTCAATGCTGGCACCCTGATGCCACAGCAATGGCCCAGCTTTCGGTTCCGTCAGCCTGCTCAACCTCAGCTTCCTGCACCAGTTCCACGCCCTGGCTGGCGCAAACCCGTGATTTCCGATCTTCCCCAGCTTAACCTGAATGACTCCATGAATTTCAAACAGAAATTCAAATTTATTACTACACTGAGCAAAAATGTTGCGCTGCGGGACTTTGTGTTATTGCTCAATTATTTTCCCAGTCTGCATCGTAGCCTGCTTCAAAAATTTCTTATTGAAACCTATTTGTATCTCGACAATCCGGGTTTCATGAAAGAAGTTCATGAGCGGATCGCCCGGCAATTGAATGGTCGCAAACCTTGTATTGTAATTGCTCATTCTCTGGGTAGTGTGATTGCCTATAATCATCTTATTCAACATCCGGAACTCAATGTACAGCGTTTTATTACTTTAGGATCGCCATTAGCATTCCAGGTGATCCAGTCACATTTACCACAACCGATTGTACGACCTGCTGCAATTACGGGCGACTGGATAAATTTCTATTCAACTGATGATTTCCTCACCGCTTTGCCTCTTACCCAACCGCCATTTCAGTTTCAACCTGCAATTATTAACCACGGCATTCGTACACATATTCACCGCCCGCATGATATTACTGGTTATTTACTCCATCCGCAGGTGGTAGAAACAATTCTAGAATTGCTTAAAAATCCGGCTTAAACCATGTATTTTTCAAGTATTTTCTTAATATTGTTTTAATTTTATGCACTCGGTTCAAAAAACTAGAAAAAGTGCAGAAATGCGTTTGACACCCCCCTTTTTTCACCCTATTATACGCCCACCTCTGAAACGTCCCTATCGTCTAGAGGCCTAGGACATCGCCCTTTCACGGCGGTAACCGGGGTTCGAATCCCCGTAGGGACGCCAATTTTCAGAAAGTAGTTTTATTAAGTCCCTATCGTCTAGAGGCCTAGGACATCGCCCTTTCACGGCGGTAACCGGGGTTCGAATCCCCGTAGGGACGCCATTACTTCAAATTGAAAGTAAAGGTTTTAAAATCTATCTTCTGTACTGTCCCTATCGTCTAGAGGCCTAGGACATCGCCCTTTCACGGCGGTAACCGGGGTTCGAATCCCCGTAGGGACGCCATATTCGAGATGATTATCTTAAAATGATCTTCTTATAAAAAAGCTCAGGCATTGTAACCTGGGCTTTTTTATTGCCTTCAATTTAATTTATTTTTACCATATATTCAAAATAATAAACCTCTAAAAATTTACGCACTTTTGCAAAGTCCTTGTATTTTCCGCCATAAAATCGAACAAAAACCAGACATCTGATCTTTCACATAAGGCTAAGGTAAGTTAGGAGCCAATATGCAAGGATAAGATTATGTTCACGAGTACGGAGTTTTGTTTAACTGCACCCCCATTTGAAAATCTTGTTCAAGAACCAACTAAAAGCTTCAAAGATTGGGTGGATTTTTTTCTGGATGAGCAGATCTCTAAAAAAACAAAAACAGATTCGGCAGAACAATACCTCAATCAGTTAATCCAGCACATCGATCTAAGTTCCATGAGCTGGCTCGATCAACCCGAACATGCTGCTACGCATTTTTTAGAAGAACATCATAAAATTTGTGGAATATTTCAGGATTATCTCAGCCGTCGCAAACAAGGCGGACAACGTGAATACTTTGCTACGGTATCGCATGCATTTGAATTTCTCTACCGGGTTGCACCTACAAAAATGGTCGATGGCTCATGGTTATACTCTACTCTGGAACATGCGGATCAACCGGCGCTTAAAGACCTGATTCATATTTATCTGGAAGAGCTGGGGCTAGGTCATCCACAAGCCAACCATGTCACCATGTATCAGGATCTGCTAAATAACTATGAACTCACTGCCTATAGCGAACAACTCGACGACCGCTATTATGAACAGGCAGCTGTCCAGTTGGCTTTGGCGTATGCGCCAGCTGAATATTTACCGCTGGTGATTGGCTTTAATCTGGGCTATGAACAACTACCGCTACATTTATTGATTACCAACTATGAACTGGCTGAACTCGGTATCAATCCGCATTACTTTAATGTGCACATCACGATTGATAATGCGCATAATGGCCATGCGCAAAAATCCCTGCAAGCTTTCCTAGATCTATATCGTTCTACAGAACACCCGGAGCGCTATCTGGAAATGGTCAAACAGGGTTACTTGCTGAATGACATAGGCAAAAGTTCTACCCAGATTGTGCGTGAGTTGGATCTCGATGCCCAGGTGTTGAAATTGTTTCAGCAGAAAGCTTTAATTGGTCAGTACATTCATAACCAGAAATGCCAGTTTAGCGGTAAAACCATCAATGAGTGGTTGTCACAACCTGAACAGATTCAGGATTTTTTACAGGTCATGATGGATAAAGGCTGGATTCAGCGTGGACTGTCTGTAGAGCAAAGCCGTTTCTGGAAACTGATTGATGATCCAGATGGCAAGATGTTTGGTGTATTTAATGCCACAGAGAAACAGATAATTCGTGACTGGATTCAGGGTCCAGAGCTGGCTCGACGGCTTTCTTCACATCAACTACGGACGCAAACACCGATAATCAGCCGGCAAGAACAGCATAAGCTAGAAGAACTTCGCTTGCATCTAAAGCGTTGTGACAATAATGAAGAAAAACTGGAGATTCTCACGCCTTATGTAGCACCACATTGTCATTATCAGCAGCTTGGACTTTGGGCGACACAACAGGTCTCTAAAATCCTGTTTCCTTTCCAGACCCAAGCGGTGCAATTCAGCTAAATCTGTTGCATATAAAAAGGCACCATAAGGTGCCTTTTTATATGCAGATCAGGTTATGCAGATTTACGTGAATTAATCTGTCCTTTAATCACAGCAGTGACATTGCCTTTTAGATAATGCAGGAAAACTTTTAATGGTGACAGTTTGGGATTTGGCTGCTTACCTTGAGCAATCCGTTTAAACTGTGCGGCATACCAGATGATTTCCATGATTGCCATTTTATCAATCATTGGAATACCGGTTTTAATCTTCTCTACCGCATAGCGTACATCCTGCCCTGCCACGAGCTTCTGTCCCAGATCAGTTTCTACTGCAAACGGACGGGCAATACCCACAAAATCACAGGCACCACTCTCAAGTGCGGCATTCATACCAGCAGCGGTTCTAAAACCGCCAGTTACCATAATATGGCAGCTCACTTCCTGACGGATTTTTTCGGCAAAATCCAGGAAATAGGCTTCACGGGCAATCGTGGAAGCTTTACGTTTATCCGCTTTAACGCCTGCCATTGCTGGTGCTTCATAGCTACCGCCGGACACCTCAATCAGGTCAATGCCTACGGCATCAATAGCTTTAAAGACATAGATCACATCCTCTTCGGTAATACCGCCACGCTGGAAGTCAGCCGAATTCAGTTTAACGGAAATAATGAAATTTTCTGAAGTCGCAGCACGGACTGCCTTATAGATTTCTAATAAGAAACGGGTACGATTTTCAATACTGCCACCCCACTGATCCTGCCGTTTATTGGTCAATGGCGATAAGAACTGACTGATCAGATAGCCATGCGCACCATGAAGCTGTACGCCTTCAAATCCTGCTTTTTCACAAATTGCAGCAGAAGTTGCAAAACGCTGGATAATATCCAGAATTTCATCTTCGCGCAGTTCACGTGGGGTACCAAAACTGACAGCCAGTGCCGGACTAAATGGCACTGCCGATGGTGCTACAGTTTCCCGATTCAAACCTTTTGGACACTGACGCCCCGGATGTGACAACTGCACCAGTTGCACCATACCATGACGTTTGCCAACTTCTGCCCAAGCCTTAAGTTTATTCAGGTCACGTTCTGTTTCAGCGACTACAACACCCGGTTCATTCTTGGCACGAAAATCCACCATGACATTACCAGTAATCGCACAGCCTAGCCCGCCTTTAGCCCAGGCTTCGTAGAGTTTCAAATGTGAGTCATTCGGCTGACCAGCATCATTAGCGAGTGCCTCGCTCATAGCTCCCTTGATGATACGGTTTTTAAAGATGGTATTACGAATCTGAATTGAATCTGCCAGTTGTGTCATACTTTTTTCCTAAACATTATGCTTTTATTCTGTCGGTGTTATACCCTGTCAGCAAGAAATTGACAATGACCCATGTCAATTTCATTTAAAAAGATTTGTAGTTTTAATATTGGCTGGCTGCAATTAACTGGCGGGTATAGTCAGTTTGTGGGTGCAGGAATAATTGTTCAGTCTCCTGAACCTCCATAACTTGTGCATGATGCAGTACTAAAACCTGCTGGCAGAGTGCACGTACCACTTGTAAGTCATGACTGATAAACAGGTAGCTAATTCCTTCTTCCTGTTGGATACGACGTAACAGTTTCACAATTGCACGTTGTGTAGTACGGTCCAGCGCAGAAGTCGGCTCATCCAGAATTAAAAGTTTTGGCTCTAAAATCAATGCTCTTGCCAATGATACACGCTGACGCTGCCCCCCAGAAAGCTCATGCGGATAGCGGTCTTTAAAAGATGCGGGCAGCTCTACCCGCACTAAAGCTTCCTCGACACGACTACGGATTTGCTCCTCGGTCATCGCCTTCAAGCCCAACCCTTCACCAATGATCTGTTCAATGGTCATACGCGGATTCAGACTGCTAAATGGATCCTGGAAGACGATCTGAAAATTACTACGTAATGGTCGCAAAGCTTTTTCAGACAATTGATTCAAATCCTGATTTTCCAAAAGGATTTGACCGTGGCTTTCAATCAATCGTGCTATGGCTAAAGCAAGTGAACTTTTACCTGAACCACTTTCTCCTACTACTCCAATCGATTGTCCCTGCAGCATGCTTAAATCGAGCGGCTCGACAGCAGTGATATAGCCCTTAATGCGATTCAGTAGACCCCGTTTAATGGGAAATTTGACTTCTACCTGCTTAAGTTCGAGCAAGGTTTCAGTCTGAGCTAAAGGCAGTGCCTGACCAAAATCATGATTGAGCAAGTCTTGGGTATAAGTTGATTGGGGTGAATTAAAGATCTGTTGTACTCCACCTTGCTCTTCAACGCGCCCCTTGTTCATGACAATCACCTGATCAGCATAGCGTCTCACCAGATTCAGGTCATGACTGATCAGAATCATCGCCATCTGCCGACTTTCCTGTAAAGATTTCAGCAAATGTAAAATCTGGGCTTGCAAGGTGACATCGAGTGCGGTAGTTGGCTCATCTGCAATCAGGATATCAGGATTCAGTGCCAATGCCATGGCAATCATCACGCGCTGGCGCTGGCCACCAGATAATTCATGCGGATAACGCCTCAGTTTGTCCTCAGGTTCAGGAATACCAACATCCTTCAGTAACTCCAGCACCCGTTCTCGTGCCTTGGCTTTAGACCAGCCCTGCAACAACAAAGTTTCGCCAATGATCTTTTCTACCCGATGCAAGGGATTGAGTGCCGTCATCGGCTCCTGAAAGATCATGGCAATTTTCTTGCCGCGAATCTGACGTAATTGGAGCGGAGAAAGCGCCAGTAAATTCTGACCATCTAATACCGCCCGGCCTTGTACCTTTAAATTTCTTGGCAACAAACCCAAGATTGCCAGAGTACTAATCGATTTACCTGAACCGCTTTCACCGACAATCGCCAAGGTCTGCCCGGCAGACAGTTCAAAACTCAGCTGCTGTACCAGCACCTGATCTAGACTGCTGATCTGCAGATTTCCGACCTGTAGAAGCGGTGTTGCGTTATTGACGTCTTGGATCGAATGCATCACGCGTCGCCTCCCCAATATAGATCAGTAAAGATAGAACTATGGCCAGCGTAAAGAAGCCGGATAAAGCCAGCCACGGCGCATTCAGATTGTTTTTGCCTTGTAGCAGCAATTCACCCAGTGAAGCCGCATCAGGTGGCAATCCATAACCAAGAAAATCCAGTGCTGTCAGTGCGGTAATATTAGCCGTCAGCATAAATGGTAGCTGTGACAGACTCGAACTCATGGCATTGGGTAAAATATGGCGGAAGATAATCGCGCGATCAGAAACACCAAGGCTACGCGCGGCACGCACATAGTCAAAATTACGTGCCCGTAAAAATTCAGCCCGTACCAGACCAACCAGGGTAGTCCAGCCGAACAGCAGCATGATCAGGAATAGCCAGTACACGTTTGGGGTAAACATGCTGACCAGAATCATCACCATAAACAGCATCGGCAAGCCGCCCCAGACTTCCAGAACGCGTTGCCCTGCCAGATCAATCCAGCCACCATAGTAGCCCTGAATCGCAGCAATTATAATGCCGATCACTGCAGATGCGATGGTCAGTGCGAAGCCGAACAGCAATGATATTCGTAGACCGTAAAGGATTCGCGCCAACACATCACGACCTTGGTCATCAGTCCCTAGCCAGTTTTGTGACGTGGGTTCAGACGGCACTGGCACTGCCAGTTCCAGGTTTGGCGTCTGGTAGGAATATTCAATCAGTGGCCACAATGCCCAGCCCTTGGCATTGATTAACTGCTGGACGACGGGATCTTTATAATCTGCTTCAGTTTCAAACACACCACCAAATGTGGTTTCCGGATAAGTCTTAAATGCCGGCACATACAGTGAACTGTCATATCTCACCAGCAGCGGTTTATCGTTAGCAATCAGTTCTGAACCTAAGGACAAAATGAAAATAATGATAAAGATAATAAAGCAGCTGAAGCCGAGTTTATTTTCCTTAAAACGCTGCAAGCGCGCTCGCATGATCGGTGACATTATTTGGCACCTCGCGAGTCAAAGTTAATTCGCGGGTCGATCACCTGATACATCACATCACTGATCAAACGCAGAATCAGCCCAAGCAAAGTAAAGATAAATAAGGTCCCAAAAATCACCGGATAATCACGCTGTACAATCGCTTCAAAGCCAAGCAGACCTAATCCATCTAAGTTAAAGATAATTTCAATAAACAGGTTACCGACAAAGAAGATCCCGACCAGTGCTTCCGGCAGACCCGCGATGACAATAAGCATGGCATTTCGAAAGACATGTCCATATAGCACACGCGATTCATTTAAGCCCTTGGCACGTGCTGCCAGTACATACTGTTTGCTCAGCTCTTCCATAAAAGAATATTTGGTTAAGTAAGTCAGCCCAGCAAAACCGCCAATTACCATCGCCAGCAATGGCAAGGTCATATGCCAGAAGTAATCCTTAATTTTTCCGAACCAAGACAATTCAGCAAAGTTTTCCGATACCAACCCTTGCAATGGGAACCATTGGAAATAGGAACCACCCGCAAAAAATACGATGAGTAAAATGGCAAAGACAAAAGCCGGAATGGCATAACCCACGGCGAGCAGCATCGAAGTGGATTTATCAAACAGGCTGCCATGCTGACGCGCCTTCCGGATCCCGAGTGGAATCGAGACCAGATAAATCAGCAAAGTACTCCACAGTCCCAATGACAGAGAAACTGGTAATTTTTCCAACAATAATGTAGTTACAGGTTTATCTTTAAAGAAACTGATGCCGAAATCTAGTTGCACATAGCTTTTCAGCATTTCCCAAAAACGGATATGAGCGGGCTGATCAAAACCATATTGGGCCTTGATTTTTTCCACCATCTCGTCACTCAGGCCTTTGGCACCCTGATAGCTGCTTTTGGACTGTGCAGTTTCTGCACCTGTGGTTCCGCTCATGCCCTGAAAAGTTTCTGCCTGTTGAATGGCCTGTTCGACCGGTCCACCCGGCGCAATCTGAATGACAATGAAATTAATCAGCAGAATCAAAAATAAAGTCGGGATAATCAGCAAGAGCCGCTTAAGTATGTAGGTTCCCATTGTCAGTGATATTCCTTATTATTTTTGACGACGTAAATATTGGCTCACTTGTGCAGCTTTTTGTGGATTACTCCACCAGAAGTCGAATCCAACAGCAAGCTTTGGCTTGATCTTTGGCTGCTCATACATATTCCAGTAAGCATACCAGTTGCCGCCTTTCCCATAGGTCGGAATCTGATAATAACCAGCACGCAGCAGACGATCCAATACTTTGGTACGAATCACCAATTGCTGGCGATCCGGTGCCTGAATCACCTTAGTAATAGCATCATCAATCACAGCATTTTTGATACCCGCATAATTGTAATTACCCGGCTGATCTGCTGACGCACTACTCCAGAACTGTGCCTGCTCATTGCCCGGGTTGAGAGATTGTGGCAAGACATTGGTTGTCATATCAAAATCTTTACTGCGCATACGTTCAATGTACTGAGGTACATCGACATGACGGATATTCACCGTGATCCCCAGCCGTTTCAGGTTACGTATAAAAGGCATTAAAGTACGTTGCAAACCATCTTGATGAATTAGAAACTCAAGTCGAATCGGCTTAGCTTTTGGATCAGTCAGTTGCGCATTGTGATAACGGTAACCCGCCTCGAGTAATAATTCCCGCGCGACCAGTAAATTCTTGCGATTAAAGCCCGAAGCATCCGAAACTGGATATTTCCAGTCTTTCAGCACACCAGCACGCTGAATCGGATCTAACTTAGCCAGATAAGGCTTTAAAATCGCCAATTCTTCAGCTGAAGGCATGCCCTTCGCTTCCAGCTCACTATTAGCAAAATAACTTTGTAAACGGTGGTATTGACCATAAAACAGTGCCTTGTTCTGCCACTCAAAATCATAGGCATAAGTTAAGGCCTGACGAAAGCGAATATCCTGCATTGGTACACGACGGGTATTAAATACAAAGCTTTGTGTCGGAATCGGGTTTTCATGATTGAAGTTGTATTTCACCACCATCTTGTCCTTGATGGCTGAAAAATTGTATTCCGTTACCCATTTACGTGCGGTGTATTCCTGATGTACGGTATATTGACCAGACTTAAAACCCTCAAAACCAACATCCATATTGCGGTAATAAACAAACTTCAGGCGATCAAAGTTATATTTACCCCGGTTAACAGGTAAATCCTTCGCCCAGTAATTTGGATTGCGTTTATAGCTAATGCTGCGTCCCGCATCAATACTTTCAACCAGATAAGGTCCTGAACCCAAAATGGGCTGCATAGTGATACGAGTAAAGTCTTTGCCCTGCCAGTTCTTTTTGGAATAGATCGGCATCTGTGCCAGGATCAGCGGCATTTCCGAATTATTATTCGACTTGAAGCTCATCTTGACCTGGTACCTGGATAGTACCTCGGTTTTATCCAGATCTGACAGATACATCTGCAAGCCTGGATTACCCTTGGTTGTGTATGTATCAAAACTGAATTTTATATCTTCTGCAGTGACTGGCGTACCATCATTAAAACGTGCTTTGGGATTCAGATGATAAATCACATAGGCAGTTTTTTTTGGATCATAGGTGACTTTTTCAGCCAGCAAGGGATACATCACGCCCGGCTCATCCAGGGAACTGACCATGAGCGTATCAAACAGGTATTCCACGCCATCTGCTGCTGTACCTTTGCCGTTCATGGCATTCAGATTATCAAAGGTACCATTGGCAGACTGGCTGAGATAGCCACCTTTGGGTGCTGCAGGATTGGCATAGGGTAAATGTGTCAGCCCGGCATATTTGGGCTGACTATGAATGGCGATATAAGGGGTGGTCTGCAGTGCAGCCCAAGCCCCCTGAGTAATGACCGAAATTCCACAGATATAAATCAGGCGCTTTGCAGCAGCAAACGGCATTCAGATACTCCCTGTATCATTTCGGCTTTAGAGATTTGGAACCTTGATCACATCCCCAATACGCAGTTGAGTATTCGGTTTCAGGTCATTCATTTCTGCCAGTGTACTACTGTCCATGCCATAACGTGAGGCTAAACCGATCAGTGTGTCGCCACGCTTGATTTTATATTCCATAATACGTTTAGGGACTTGCAGACTTTGGCCCACACGCAAGCCTGCATTAGCACGCAGATTATTTAAACTGGCAAGTTCTGTGGTGGTAATTCCCAGACGACTGGCAATCGCGTTAAGTGATTCGCCTGACTTCACTGTATAGCTTTCTGTGGCCTTAGATGAAACAGTCGTGGTCACTGCTTTGATCTCATCTACCTTTTTAGTTTCTGGCAGCTCACCATCAATCTTCAGACGCTCTCCGACACGTAATGGACTCGATACAGACAAATCATTTAGCTCAGCCAGATATTTCAGTTGTAACTTGTACTCGCGTGCAATTGAACTGAGGGTTTCACCTGATTTCACTATGTGGGTGTCTGACTTCACACCTTTCACCGCCTGCTCAGTCACAGTTTCACGAGCTGCTTCTGCATCTCCGGTCAATTTCAGACGTTGTCCTACTCGCAGGCCAGCATTACGGGATAAACCGTTCAGATTCGCCAGATGATCCATGCTCAGGTTATATTTGGTCGCAATTCCTGTCAGGGTATCACCCGACTGCACAGTATAATTCTCTGGCATAGTGCTGCCCGCAGGAATCTTGATGGTTTGACCAATACGTAAACCGCTATTGGCAGCAAAGCCATTTAAGGCTGCCAGTTCAGCCACACTGAGTTTGGACTGATTGGCAATGCTATACAGCGTCTCACCACGTTTTACCTGATAGTTTTCAGTTGCAGTCTGGTCCACTTTAATATTTTCAAACTTCTGCTCAATTTTCTTGCCTGAGCTTGCAGATTCAGCTTCATTCACAGGTACGTTGATTTTTTGACCTGCCATCAGGTTGCTGCCTGAAGTCAAACCTGGCGTCAACGCAGCCAGTTCCGCATTCGAAAGTGCATAACGGTCTGCAATCAGTTTCAGATATTCGCCGCGCTGAACGGTATAAGGCTTAGTCTGAACTTTACTGCTTTCCGCTTTTTTGGTTTCTTCAACTTTCGCTTTAGAAGCAGCAGTTTCTTTTAAAGATAATTTTTGACCGACAAATAGACCGCTGGTCGTGCTCAAACCATTATAGTCAGCCAGCTGTTTTACCGTTAAACCAAACTGGCTGGCTACACCGGTGAGTGAATCATTGGCTTGTACCACATAGCTTTCTGGTTTTGCAGCAGGTTTTGATGCTTCTTGAACAGGTTTGGCATCATAAAGATAGATCGTGGTACCGACATATAAAGTGGCATTTGGATCAATCTGGTTCCATTTCGCCACATCCCGCCAGTTCACTCCATTTTTAGCAGCAATCAAAGCCAGGTTGTCACCCGGTAAAACCGTGTAGGTACTGCGCTTGCCTTTTGGTGCAACAACCACAACTTCCGAATCTGTTTTAACGTAATTCTTGCCTTGGTTCAATTTCGCTTCGACTGAATCTGCCTTGGTACTTTCCGCTACGCCTTTTGGATAAGAGAAACCTTTGGTTAGTTCTTTACCCTGCTGTTCTGCTACAGAAAGGCTGGTCTGAATCGCGGTCAGCTTAATCTTGCCATCATAAGGATCGACAATTTCGGTACCCGCAGGTGCCAGTGCTTTCAGTTCCTCCACCACTTCTGCCTGTTCTGCGGCTGTCGCCACCGGTTTCAGGATTTCATCTACAGACTTTGGAATTTCCTCTGCCACAACCGCCGCCTGAATCTGTTCACGTTCCTTTGCAGAAATTGGCGGTTCAACCTGAATCGGTTGCACAGGTGTTACCGGCGTCACTGCAACTGGAATACGCGGTGCACTTGGAATAGGTAATTCACTCTTCGCAGCAAAATCAGCCAAAGCTGAAGAACCTCTTGGTGTGCTGACCCTGGTCTTGCTTTGGGCAGTCAGGTTGGGTTTGGCTGTACTTGTAGCTGCTGGTGTTGCAGCGGCAGTAACAATCGCTGTGGTCGTTGCTGGGGACGTCGCTTTGCTTGCAGTAGTGGTTACAGGCGTTGCAGGTTTAATAGTTGTCGTGGTTGAGGCCGTGATTGCAGGCGGTGTCTGTTTAGCTGGCGTAATTGTTTTGCTATTCAGCTCAGGTGGCGTGGTTTTTACTGGCGTAATCGTCTGATTATTCTTCGGTAAACTGCTGGTAGAGCTTGCCCATAAACCTGAAGAAGAGGATTGAAGCTTTTTCAGTTTTTCATCAATGGATGGACTCAGGTCAGCTGGAATCAGAATACGGCGCGGACTGTCCGGATCAATCCTGTCTCCACGATGCCCTGGGTTCAACTGATACAATTCAGCCCGACTTAAACCGGTAATCGCAGCAATTTCATTCAGGCTGGCTGCCCCAACACTGACTTCACGAAAGTGCGGACGGTTGGCAATAGGCGGCAGACTCACGCCATATTTGGCTGGACTTTTTACAATCTGTGCTACTGCCATGAAACGAGGAACATAGTTCATGGTTTCCTGCGGCAACTTCAGTGACCAGTAATCAGTTGGTAAACCAGCAGCCTTATTACGGTTAATCGCCTGCTGAATACGACCTGGACCGGCATTATAGGATGCTAAAGCCAGTTCCCATGAACCGAACTGATTATATAATGCACCTAAAAACTCATAAGCAGCGCGAGTCGACTCTACCACATCACGACGGCCGTCATACATCGAGGTCTGTTTTAAACCATAAATACGGCCGGTACTTGGAATAAACTGCCACAGACCCGCTGCAGCTGCACTACTGGTTGCTGCCGGATCGTATGAACTTTCAATCACTGGAAGCAATGCCAGCTCAGTCGGCATACCACGGCGTTCAGCTTCTTTTACTGTGTAATATAAATAACGTGAAGCACGCGCACTTAAACGCTCTAAATATGGCTGACGTGATGCGAACCAGCCACGCTGGGCATCAATACGCGGATTCCAGACATCCAGATTCATCTTGAAACCGACAGTCATGCGCTTCCACACATCACCGTGTTTCAGTACCAACAGTCGGTCTCCTTCTACCGCACGCATATCAGTCGCGGATAAAAGATCTTCCAGACTATCCAGACTGTCGGCGCCTAAATAATTCGAACTTGTTTGTTTATGCTTGGACCCTGCCGCGCTTTGTGTCGTCGAACAACCCGTTAAACCTAAGGATGCAAGCGCAGTGCCGAGAACTGAGACTTTTAAAAATGAAGGTAACGATGGCTGCCACATGAATGCGGTTGGTTTATACATAAAGAAATCCAAACAACTTGTATAAAATTTATTTTTTAGATATGCCATTTTAATTAAGCATGTCGACGACACAAGCTAATAATTTACCGCGATTTGACGTTAAATGTTACAAGAAATTAAAAAATCGCGGAGATATGGATTATTCAAACGTATTTGCGTTATACAATATCCCGCTCAGCTTGTTCTTTTTTGATCGGATTTGGTTTATGTCTCAAACAATCACACTGTATGTGGATGGCGCATGCCGCGGCAATGGTAAGGAAATCGCTGTAGGGGGTTGGGGTGCCTATATTCAGAACGGTTCAGATGAGCATAAAATTTATGGCGGCGAGCTTCAGACCACCAATAACCGTATGGAACTGATGGCTGCCATAGAAGGGATTTCTGTCTGTCCCAAAGATGCCAAACTGGTGATCTGGACCGATTCCAATTATGTCAAAAAAGGTATCACTGAATGGATCGAAGGCTGGAAACGTAAAAACTGGAAAGATGTCAAAAACCCTGACTTATGGAAACAGCTGGATGCAGTTTGCCAGGGCCGTCAGATTGACTGGCACTGGATCAAAGGACATGCTGGCCATGAGGGTAATGAAATGGCCGATCAGCTGGCTAATCTGGGTGCGGATCTCGCCTTAAAAAATGGCGAAAAATCCCGTCATGTTCCAGCAATTCATTTTACAGCAAGCACTGAGACAAAAATACAAGATATAAAAAAGCCTGAAAAAGACTGGTTACTGGATGACCCTTTTGGCCTGGAACTGGTTGAAGCTGAAGAAATGGATGAACTCATGGCAGATGTAACTGAAGTGACCATGGAAACTCACTTAAACAATCAGTCTGTCGCTGCTGAAAAAGCGCTAGTGGAGACTCAATTGCATCCGCAGATTGTGATTACTCCAGCCACATTAGATATATCTGGTCCTCGTCAGCTGATTCTCGATACAGAAACCACCGGTTTCTATTATCAGGATGGTGACCGGATTATCGAGATCGGCGCGATTGAAATGGTGAATCGTAAACTCACCGGCAGCTCGATTCATATTTATATCAATCCGAAAAAACCGGTAGGCGATTCAGTTAATGTCCACGGCATTACTGATGAGTTCCTGCAAGACAAGCCTTTATTTGAGGATATTTCTCAAGTTCTGTTCGATTACTTGAAAGGTGCAGAAATCATCGCGCATAACGCGACCTTCGATATGAACTTCCTGGATATGGAGTTCAAACGTGCTGGTTTTCAAACCCTATCAGAAGTCTGTGAAGTCACGGATACCCTGGCGATGGCCAAGTCACGCCATCCGGGCCAGAAAAACTCTCTTGATGCCCTGGTACGTCGTTATGAGATTCCGCAGCGTGACCGTACCTTCCACGGTGCATTACTCGATGCGGAGATTCTGTCCGATGTTTACCTGGCGATGACCGGTGGTCAGGTTTCTTTTGATATGGATGCCCTGTCACATAGTGAAGAACAAAATGCCAGTTCAGGCAGTGTGAAAATTGAAATTGATCTACCAGTAATTTTGCCATCTGATGAAGAATTGAGCGAACATGAGAACTGGGTCAAACAATATGAAGAAAAACATGGCGCGCCTTGCCTTTTCGCAAAATAAAATCCATTATTCAGTTAACAATTTATGTTAAAAAAAATAACAGTTCAGTTATAGTAAATACAAAGATGTCCTGCCAGTTGCAGCAGGCCTCAACTATTAGATAAAACTTCAGGAAAGGTGCAGATCAATGTCTTACCAAACCTCTATACATTTTGACCCTACGGCTTTACTGATAATAAAAAATGAGGTTGATAATTCGATCAAATTGGTTGAATCAGCAGTCAGCACACTGGTAGAAGATCAGACCTTGCCTTTTGGGATTGATGATGCGCTCAACCAGTTCGAACAGTGCGCACAAGTTCTTGCACTGATCGATATGCCAAGCCTGGCCAAAGTCGCTCAATATTCTGCTGAGCTTATGCGCAAGATCATGGGGAATCCTGCCAACGTAAACACGGCAGAAGTGATCGCCCTCAGTGAAGGGACGACCATGCTGAAGCGCTATATCGAGTTCATTTGCTTGCGTGAAGTCAAAATTCCACAATTTTTGCTGGATACTTTAAACCGGCTGGAACTTGCTCTGGGCAAGCCACTGACTACTGAAGGCCATCAGATTGAGTCCCTGCTCGACCTGATCACGCCTGATTTTGATCTGCCGCAAGCACCTGGACTGGAGAAGTCTGTTTATGTGCATCGCCTGTACAAGCTATCGCTGAATAAACTGCTTAAGCAGGAAGAAAGCGATCTGGACTTACAAGCGATCAAACTGGTGGGGACTTATCTGGCAGGTCTTTCTGAGCAGCACCCAAGCAAACAGTACTGGAATCTGGTCTATGTGGCGTTCAACCATATCGATGAGATCCTAATCAACGAGCCACGTTTACGCACCCTGATCAGTGTTGAGCGTAATATGGCACAGTATTTCAATGCCCCAGACCGTTTCAAGGCGAACATTGCTGACCTGGCGAATATACTGAGCTTATGTATCAGCCAGGAAGATGACATTGCTCATCATATCCGTAGCAAGCTGAATATCGGTGAAGATTCATTGACCGATACCCAATTACAGGTATTTAGCCGTCATTTATATGGTCCTGATTTTGAAACCATGCATACCATCAGTGATCTGGTCACTGCTGAAATGGCACAGATCCGTAATGACATCGAATACAACTATCACAACATGACCCCTGAAAAGACTCAGGAGTTACAGGTTCAGCTGAATAGCATGGCAAACATCTTTAAGGTTTTGAACCTGAATGAAGCTTCTAATGATCTTACTCGTCAGGCTGCTTCACTCAGTCAACCTGAAGTGTTGAAAGATGAAGGTTTTGCCCAGCAGCTCATGAATGTGATTTTGTCTGCTATGAACTCGATTGGGGTACTAGAACGTCATCACACCTCTAGCCGTTTACAGCTCCGTGTAAATAACATGAATATTTCACTGGATCGTCTGGATGAAGCACATGCTGCTTTACTGAGCGAGACCAAAGCCCTGATCGAACTTGCAAGCCATACCCTAATGAATTACTTGCAGGACCAGAACCTGCAAACATTAGAAAGCTTGCCAAACCAGATCCGTGAAATTGCGGGTGCAATGCTGTTCCTGAACGCTGAAAATGGTCAGGCTGCACTAAGCACAACAGCTGACTTTATCCAAAGCCGGATTGAATCTGCTACTGCACTCAGTGCCGATGACGTCAATCGCGTGCTTGATCCACTCGCCAGCGCGGATATGCTCATTGACAATTTAAAGAGCAAACAGCCTGTATTACAGTCAATGTTTAAGGTAGCATTGGACAGTAGTCAAAAACTGAAAACTGTAGCCTAATGTCTAAATTGTCACTTGCGTATATCTTTCAACAACAGCAACTTTTAGTCGATGAAAATCTCCAGCTTCCCCAAGTGGAAGCGCTAGCAAGTGACATACAGCTCGGTACGGGTGATCAGGTGATTGCCCGTGACCTCCTCCCTGATGAACCGATCCCCCCAGGTCTGCAACTCGTTCCGATCCGTCAGTTATTGCAATACTGGAATGTTCGCCAGTTTGAACAGGCCAGCCGCGCTGTACAGCTACTGGAATGGCGTCGCAATCATCGTTTCTGTAGTCATTGTGGTACACCGACCGAAGCCCACGCCGTAGAATATGCTATGGTCTGCCCCGCTTGCCACTACCGTCAATATCCACGCGTACAGCCCTGTGTGATTACCGTGATTACCCGTGGTAAAGATGAAATCTTGCTGGCTAAAAATGCCCGTAATAAAACCAGCCAGATGTATGGACTGATTGCCGGTTTTGTCGAAGTCGGTGAAACTTTGGAAGAAGCAGTCCGTCGTGAAACGGAAGAAGAAGTCGGAATTAAAGTCAAAAATATTCAATATCTGGCCAGCCAGCCTTGGCCCTTCCCAAGTAATCTGATGATTGCCTTTAAAGCAGAATACGCTTCTGGCGAGATCAAACTGCAGGAAGAAGAAATCAGTGATGCACAATTCTTTAAGCTGGATGCCCTGCCAGAAATTCCATTCAAAGGCAGCATTGCACATTCTATGATTATGCATATCACGCAAGGCACGCCCGTGGCTGATGATACTCAAGCCTGGTTGTAAGCCAATTTATAAACAAAAAGCCCGGTATTAAATCCGGGCTTTTTACATTCAATAGAATGAATTATTTAAATGCATCTTCTAGTGCCCACAGTACTCTAGACTTGGTTACAAAGAAGCGGCTAAACAGGCTGGAAAGTGATCCAACAATAGTAATGTGTCCGAGCTTTGGAATACTGATCACATGACTATGGTTACCATGTTGCTTTAATACCCGATCCAGATCATGACTATTGAAATGTCCCACGATATCGTCCTTTTCAGCAATAAACAGATAATGCTTCAAAGGCTGAGGTTGTACAAAGTACAGTGGCATCACCTGCTGATAAGGCACTGCCTGATCAAAGGCATTAGCACAGATCGGATCATCCTTATAGTCAAAATGATAAGGCCCCGCTAAACCAATGATAGCGCGGATATTCGCCAGCCGCTCTGCTTTATGCGGCTGCGGATAGTACACCGCTGACATCACATTAAACGCACCGGCAGAATGTCCCATCAATACAATATTCTCTGATGAAATCTGCAGCTTTGCTGCCGCAGTGTGCAGATGATCCAAAAGCAGATGCAAGTCATCCACAGATTGCGGGAAGATATGTTCTGGCGCCAGATGGTAATTTGGAACCACCACGTCATAGCCTTCACGGGCAAAAGCCTCACCAATAAACTGATATTCTTTCTTATCCCCATGTAGCCAGGCACCACCATGGACAAAGACAATCAAGGGGCGATGTGCCAAAGGCTGTGCACTACGATACAGATCAAAACGCTGCCGCGCTTTAAGGCCATAGGCCAAATGCCGTTCAGCGCTATAACCTGCTTTGGGAGTAAAACGGTTCAGCGCATAGCTACCGAGATCATATAAGCGAAAATCCCGGTAGATTTGTCTTGCAACGTTCAGATGACTCGACAGCTTGGCTTTAAAAGAGTGCACCTTATTGTGCATAAGTTGGTTCAACTGTATCAGGATCAATCGCAACTGGAGTTTGCACCAAGGCACTTGATGAAGCTGTAGTCGCAAAGTTTTGGCTGGTTGAATTGCTGAGCGTTTCTACATTATCAATCAGGGTCACAATTTTAGTGACATTACCGACTTGTGCCAGCACCTGATTAAGATCAGCAATTTCAGCATTGTTTAGACGGCCCATCACATATAACACGCCATCTTCGGTATGCACATGTACCTTACTGTCTGCAACTACAGGCGCTTTCATGATCAGGCCACGGGTATTTGCCGTTGCTGCGGTATCCTGCATGATGGTGCCATAACTGATCTGGTTACCGATAGTAATAAAGTTATGTACGGCTTTCACATCACTCATGGCTTTGACATTGTCTTCAGCCAGTTGTTTCAGATGCGCATCTGGCACCTGACCAGTCAATAATACATGACCATGAAAACTCTCAATATTGACTCGCGACTGTTTGAATCGTGAATCAAGTTTATAAAGATTAATTTTTGCAGTACGCACAATTGAAGAATCGATAAAAACCTGTCCAAGGGTACGCGCCCCTTGATCCGTACCGACAGGAGCCGTGCCTGTACCACCTGAAATAAAGCTGGCACAGCCCGATAAACTTGCGACCCATAACATTGTTATTACAATACGTTTAACCACTCAGCAAGACTCCTTATTGTTTAATACGTCTTTGTTCAATTTAATAAATTCTGTCGCGCAATCTTGATCAACTTTTATTTTCCTTGAACATTACCATAATCTCTGTACAGAAAACCGCACAAAGAAAAGCCTGTGTTGTTCAAAGATTAATAAACTCTTGATCAAAAGTAAAAGCATTTTCAATCCATTGCGAATCATAAAGGTAATTGCAAAAATCATGCTGTATGGTTTTTGCAAAATGTTGATTAAAATCAAAACAAATCACATCAAAACGACAGAAAAAATGCTGAAATTCTTCATGATTTTGCAGGAAATGAAGAGCAGTTTTCATCATTTTCCGCTGCTTGCTAAGGGAAATTGACTCGAGTGCATTGGCATAATCTGTACTTGCCCGTGCTTTTACTTCAACAAAAACCAGCTCTTGATTACGTTGCACGATTAAATCAATTTCACCATAACGGCTGTGATAATTGGCTTGGACCAACTGAAAGCCATGATGCTGCAACAAGGCAAGCGCTTGCTGTTCTGCCCATTTTCCCAATTGCTGACTGATACGCATAATAGTTAAATCAGCTTGACGCCCTTGCTGGTATATTCAAAGCAGGCGGGCATACGTCGCAGTCCCTCAGCATTGACCTGAATATGTCCGGTACGACCCTGGAATTGTAGCTGTTCGACTTTATAGTCACTTAAATACAGCTGACTGATCTGCCAGGCATCTCCACCAAAGGCGATTAACCGCTGATAGGACATCTGCACCGGCGCCTGCTGATAGGCATTCAATACATCTGGCCAGGCATGAGTATACAGTGCAGGTACGTCACAAAATTTAATACCTTTAGGCAAAGTTATATGCTGGTCAATCGCATTGGATACGGTATAAAGCCGTTTCTTCGGCAGGTTTCGCATTGCGGCCAACCACTCCGGATTGCCCATGAGTAATAAACCCTGTTTAGAGGACAAAGATTTTGGTGCAATATCGATAATATCCACTTGCAGATCCCCTACACTGAGCAAAGACATCAACATCAGTTCATGCTCGGTCTCACTTCCGGGCTGACGTAGTACCTGTAAATACTGAATTCGATCCTTCGTCAGTACCTTCTGTAAAGCAATTGCATCTTCACGTTTAGACAGACTGAACTGCCAGAGCTGAGGTGAACTGCTCATGCTGTCATTCAGACTCAGGGTTTTGACTTTGGGCTGGGCCTGAACCAGTGCTTCAATATCCTGACGTGCCAGTGGCCCCACGATGAGCTGCGTCTTTTTATTGACATGCTGTTTCAGTAGTTGTGACATTTTCTTCTGATCAGAATTCACCCATTTAATCGGCACTTTTTGCCCGGATGCCATATAGGCACTCATGAATCCCTGTTTGATATTCGATGCAGCTCGCGCCAAAGGTCCAGATTCGGGTAGAATGACCAGAATTTCCGCTTGCACGCTGCCGATGCAGCCCAATAAGCTCAAACCCAATATTTTTTTAATATTCTTCCGTTTTTTATAATTCTGTTTATTCCACATGGAGAAACCTATGAGTGCTCAGTTATTTGTTGTTGCGACTCCAATCGGGCACTTAGATGATATTAGTTATCGTGCAATTGAGGTGTTGAAGTCGGTGAGTCTTATTGCTGCTGAGGATACACGAACTTCTATGCAATTGCTCAAGCATTTTAATATTTCCACTCCACTGACAGCCTGCCACGACCATAATGAAAGCAACAAGATAGATCAGCTTATTCAACGTTTGCTCAATGGCGAAAACATGGCACTGATCAGTGATGCGGGTACACCATTGATTAGTGATCCAGGCTTTAAATTCGTGCGTGCTGCACAGGAACACAATATTCGTGTGATACCTGTACCGGGTGCCTGTGCTGCAATTGCTGCATTAAGCGCAGTAGGTTTACCGAGTGACCGTTTCAGCTTTGAAGGCTTCCTGCCATCAAAACAAAGCCAGCGTCTGCTCAATTTGGAAAAACTCAAAGATGAAACCCAGACCATGATTTTCTATGAGGCACCGCACCGGATTCTGGAATGTGTGAAAGATATGGCGAATGTGTTTGGTGCTGATCGTCCGGTTGGCTTTGCCCGTGAAATTACCAAAACGTTTGAAACTATCCGAAAGATGACCTTGGGTGAATTGATTGAGTTTATTGCCAAGGACGCTAACCAGCAAAAAGGTGAAATCGTACTGGTAGTGGGTGGAGCGACTGTCGAAAAAGATATGGATCAGGAAAAACTCGACAAACTGTTACTCCGTTTATTACAAGATCTTTCCGTGAAAGCCGCTTCCCAGCTGGCAGCCGACCTAACCGGTATCAAAAAGAAAGTGGCTTACCAACGTGCACTTGAGTTGACGGGTGCCAATGACTAAATAGCTTTTTCCAAAGAAAGATAGGCAGAAAAAAACACCACTGTAATCTGTGGTGTTTTTTTATATTCAGGAGGTAGACGACTTATTCGCGTACTGAATCGTCTGCCGGCACTTCAGTAATTCGACCACCGCGAGCCAGGAACGCGGCCACCTCATCTTCAAGTGCCTGACGCTTTTTTAGCTTCGCTGTCACAGTCAATGTTTCAGCTTCCAGAACGTCTGTATCACTAACAACTTCATCACCTTCAGCAGCGCCTTTCTCTGCTGCTTTCGCTTCATCATCATCAACGACAGCATCTTCTGCTTCATCATATTCATTCATATCTGTCATATTCATGTCCCCCACAAATGACCATCACATGTGCATTTAAACTAGGTTGTAAATTACCTGAAATTTAGCAATCTCTTTGTGTTTCGCCTAGTGCCAAATATTAAAAAATCGTATCTTTTTTAAACAAATTCGTTTCTTTTTACATATGATTGTTTAAAAAATAACAATTCTAGATCAGACGGCGTAGCGGGTATCTTTGAGCAGTCCCAAGCCATTGGCCTGCGCCATAAAAGCATCTTTTAATACAGGCAGCTGTTCAACCTGTTTCAGGCCCAAATTACGTGCCCAAACCACAGGGAAAAGTTGAGTGGTTTCCATCCAGCCAATCGCAGACATGCTGTGCATCATGGCATCATTTTGCCCCTTACGCAGATGTTCATAGCGCTGTAAGGTTTGCTCATGTGCCCAGACGCCACGCGTTTTATCATGCAGTAACACATCACATAACACTGCCGCATCCAGACAGCCAATATTGACACCTTGTCCCGCGAGTGGATGAATCACATGGGCAGCATCACCGATCAGGGCCAGTCCATCTTGCACATATTGCTGAGCCGCACGTGCTTTAAGCGGGAAAGTTGCGCGTGGGCTTGCTTCGAGCACTTCACCAAGCATGTGATGACTTTCTCGGGTCAGTAATTGGATAAATTCCTGATCTGACAAGGCTGCATATTCTTCAGCATAATCATCCGGCAAAGTCCAGACAATCGATTGCCAATGTCCCTGCTCTTCCAGATTAAGGCTGGCCATCGGTAAGTAAGCCAATGGACCAGTTTCCAGGAAAATCTGGCGTGCAACATGCTGATGGGGTTGTGCGGTCTTAATGGCACAGCTGATACCGGCCTGTTTATAGTCCAGGACATCAATGTCAATAAAGGCCTGTTCACGGACAAAGGAATTGGCACCATCTGCACCGATCAGCAATCTGGTTTTGAGCTGGGTACCATCGGCAAGGTGTACAATCCAGACTCCTACCCCGCGTTCTACCCGGCTAACTTTGACCTGTGTGCGGTAATCTTTCAGTTCTTGCAGCATTTTTTGCTGAATGGCCAGGTTCAGAATACTTGGCTCAACCATAGAACCAAGCGCCTGCTCGACTTTTGGTGTTTTCTTGGAAGGCTGACCAAAATTGATTTCACCATAACCATTTTTATTCCAGACCTGCATACCTGTATATGGCTGCTGACGTGCAAGTTTTTCCCAAACCCCTACTGTTTTTAGCAAATGAATAGTGGCCTGGCTGAGTGCCAATACGCGTGGATTGGCAACACTTAGTGTCTTTTCAGTATCTAAAATCGGTGCAGCATCCAGCACGGTGGTCTGTACGCCATATTGAGCAAGTAATAATGCCGTTAAGCCACCAACCAGCCCGCCACCTACAATGACAGCATCTAATACCTGAGTTTGTTCTGTCATGCTTTGAGTCCCATTGCATAGTTGGCTACAAGTGGCTTGATGCCTGGAATATTTTCAAAAGCCACCAGGCCGGTATTACGGATCAGTTTCAGGAATGGATTCTGGTTGCTAAAACCACGTACGACTGAATCACAGAACTTGATCACACGTTGCTGATCTTTCAAGCGTGATTTTTCATAATCTTGCAGCATTTGAGCATCGCCCAGATCAGCCCCCTGTTCCAGCTGTTCTGCCAGATAACGGTTCAGTACATAAGCGTCACGCATACACAAGTTAAAGCCTTGGCCTGCAACTGGATGGATCGTATGCGCTGCATTCCCCATTAACACCACACGACCAACCGCCTGCTTTTCTGCCAGGACTTGCGATAATGGGAAACTGAAACGCTTACCAGTTTTTTGGAATTTTCCGGCACGATCACCATAAGTCTGTTGTAAAGCATGCAGGAAGTGCTGATCATTTTCATCACCCAGCCATTCATGCTCGGTACCTTTAGGAACTGGCCATACCACGGAACGACGGTATTCGCCTGGCAGAGGTAGCAAAGCCAAAGGTCCTAAAGGACTAAAACGTTCAAAACCGACATGTTGATGCGGTTTTGATGTTTGTACGGTTGTGACAATCGCAACCTGATCATAGTCGTGTACCGATGCGCCAATACCCAGTGCCTTACGACAGAAAGAATCGCGACCATCCGCAGCAATTACCAGTTTGGATTGCAGTTTTAAAGCAGTTTCGCCACGCTGTGCTTCAATATAAGCAAAGTCTTTATCCTGGATGAGAGAAGTCACCTGCACGCCATCGATCAGTTCAATGAGTGGCTCTTTTTTGACTTGTGTCAGCAATACGCGACCGAGCCAGGCATTTTCAATCACCTGACCAAAGCTTTCGACTTTTTCCTGTTCAGCGATCAGACGTGCCTTACCAAAGCTGCCCTGTTCGGTAATATTCACTTCCAGAATCGGCGTGGCATGTTCCTGTAAAGCATCCCACAGACCCAGCTCCTGATAAATCTGTACACTACGGCGTGATAAAGCGCTGTTACGGGCATCAAAACTGGAGTGATAGGGAGCAAGATTGATATCATCATAATCTGGGTATTGGATTGCTTCTAACAGTTTGACCGCAATCCCGGTTTTCGCCAGCATCAGTGCGAGGCTTAAACCCACCATCCCACCACCGACAATGATGACTTCTTGTTGCATGCTTTGATCCTTATCTGGGTATCTATAAAATCTAGATACGTCTAATCATGTTGGATTTAATCTTACCTCAAAGATTTTTATTTTTATAATGAATTAGTCGTTTAGCTGTAATTGATATTGCTTTGTTAATCGCTTAAATCTTTAGAGAAATAAAATTTGGCACAGATCTGTGTTTTTTTATAAATAAACCTTAACTAGTCCATCCAAGAATAAAGCTTAAAGAGAAAAACAATGCAAATAAAGAAATGCTTTATCTTAGCCGGCTGCCTTGTCTCACTTACAGACTGTTCATCAAAAGAACAAGCTCATCTCCCTGAGGAAGGAGAAGTTGTCACTTGGAATAGAATCCTGAATTGATTGTAAAAACACAGCTTGGTCCACATCGAGAGCATTATTTAGGACCGTTTCCAATTGATGACATCCCTGAAAATATCAACCGATTATACAGGAAGAAGCCAATCAATTGCCGATATCAGACTCTAATCGTCAATTAGAATTTTACTTGATATTGCATAGAACAAATGTTCAAGCGACAGATAGTTATCTGCTAGAGCATAAAGATCAAATTAGAGTAAGAATAGAAAGATTATCTTAGGATTTCAGAAAAAGTTATTTTAATACTGAAAAAGTATTTATTAGCAATTTAGCTTTAAAATATGTCAAGCTTCATTCAAAGTTTAAAAAATATGGTCTTGATTATTATATTAGAATTTTCTCTGATTGTTTTTTATTTTTCTTCGGACCTAAAAAAATGGCAGAGTTTTCTTATATAAAAAGAGAAAGTGACAAATTAATTCATGTAATTCAAAAAAATATTTGTAAATATAATAAACAGAGAAAATATAACTTAAGCGGAAAATTTATTTAAATAATTTGGATATATGGTAAGGAATTCATGAAGAATTATGGCGATTATTAGAAATATAGAACATCATAGCTCTAATCTACAATAATTAAGTTTAAATATGAAAATTAATTTAACTCTATTAACTTGAAAGCACTTAACATAAATTAGTCGATTATCATTTATAATAGATCTCTTTCATAAATCAAAAAACGATCTTCTTTTTGGTTAATATTTGCACTCCGGATTTCTTGGCATTCGTGCATAATCTGCGGATGAAATACATCGATTCAAACAAGCTTTCTGATCCTCAGTTCAAGCGATACACAGGCATCTCATGGTCAACTTTCTATTTGATGGTTGAGCAATTGCAGAAGCATGTCTCTGCCAAATGCAGACCGCCCAAGTTAAGCCTGGAGGATCAGGTTCTGCTCTGTCTGAGCTATTGGCGGGAATACCGAACCTTATTTCACGTTGCGACGAGTTACGGGGTTTCAGAGCCCACAGCCTCAAGAATTATCCGTCATGTTGAAGACTGCCTGATTCGGTCCAATCTGTTTAATTTACCCAAAGATTTACCCAAGGGCGAAGGCATCGACTGGAATGTTGTGATCGTGGATGCCACGGAAATTCCAATCCAAAGGCCTAAAAAAACAGAAGAAAAGTTATAGCGGCAAGAAAAAGACCCATACCTTTAAAGTACAGGCCATGATTCACTACAAAACTCAGCAAATTCTGAGTTTATGTACCAGTCGCGGTGCAGTGCATGATTTCGAGTTGTTCAAACGCAATTTAAACCAGATTCCTTTTGGGGCTTTTATCCTTGCAGATAAAGGCTATCAGGGGATTTATACTTTGTATCCGAATAGCCTGTTGCCATTAAAAGCCAAAAGACACTGTAAATTGGATCCTGAATTGAAAATCTATAATCAAGAAATCAATAAAAGAAGAATCGGAATTGAGCATGTATTTGGCAGCCTGAAAACCTTACTTGGTCCGGAAACCGTGCTGTACAGCCTCGTTATAGGTGGTATATTGATGATCGTAGCCGAACGCTGGAGTCGGAAGAGTGGGCGGATTACTACCCATGATGTCGATGATATTTCCTACAAACAGGCATTCGCGGTGGGTATATTTCAGATCTTGGCATTGTGGCCAGGCTTCTCTCGTTCCGGGTCAACGATCTCAGGCGGTCTCTTTGCAGGGGTAAGCCGTGTAGCCGCTGCGGAGTTCACATTCCTCGTGTCTGTGCCAATTATGATTGGTGCTACGGGATATGACCTGTACAAAAGTATCGATCACCTGAACGGCAGTGATTTCCCAATCTTCGCGATTGGATTCATCGCTGCTTTCATCGTCGCCATGCTTGCAATCAAGACGTTCCTGTCCATTTTGAAAAAATTGAGCCTGACCGTCTTTGCTGTGTATCGCTTTGTCTTGGCAGCCGTGTTCTTTATT